>JAQVGF010000008.1:0-3394 GCA_028696875.1 Dysgonamonadaceae bacterium | reverse complement strand
ACACGTTTATCACATAGATGTCTAACCCTTTTTAAAATCCTTTTAAATCATGGCACGTCAAAGATTTCCCAAGTTCACCTTCAATACAATTCTGTTTATATTGTTAGCTATTGTATTTATATATGCACTGGTGAAAGGATTTATCTGGGCATGGAGCACAATGGCCGGATGGAGCACTTTGTAGAAAATAGCAAAAAAGTTATGAACAAAAAAAATCACGTAACTTTCGGGCAACGTGATCTCTATAAATGTTTTCGGGGTGGAAGACGGGATTCGAACCCGCGGCCTCTTGAACCACAATCAAGCGCTCTAACCAACTGAGCTACAACCACCATTTATTTTACTGTTTAACGGGTGCAAAGATACAACTTTTTTCATATAACCACAAAAAATCAAATTAAACTTATATCCAATTGAGTTATTTTTGAGAATAATGATTTTTAATGGTATATTTGATGTAGAAAAACAAATAACATGAACCAAAGAGTAAAATTATCTATTTTAGGAATTTCTTTCAGTCAGGTGCAAGCTGGAGCTTATGCACTTATTTTTTCCGAAGATGATGGACCTCGTCGCCTTCCAATAGTTATTGGGACACCTGAGGCACAGTCCATTGCCATTGTTATGGAAAAAATAAATCCTCCTCGACCTCTCTCACATGATTTGATGGTCTCTATCTTTTCTTCTTTAGGGATAGAACTGTTAGAAGTTTTCATCTACAAGTTTGATCAGGGAGCTTTCTTTGCCGAATTATCCTTGAAACAAGGGGAAAACGAGTATAAAATAGATTCGAGAACATCGGATGCTGTAGCTCTCGCTATTCGCACCCATGCACCTATTTATACTACGGAGGAAATAATGAAAAATATGGCCATTATTTTTGATGAGAAATCGGAAGAGCAGGAAGATATGAAAGATTTTTTATCAAACAAAGAAAAGGACTTGTCACAATTAGATAATGAGTCGCTGAATTCAATGCTTCAAGAAGCATTGAGCAAAGAAGATTTTGAATCGGCCATCAAATTAAGGGACGAACTGAACAGACGCAAAGGTTGATTTTTCGTTTATGGAAACAATTTTCTATTGTCCGGATATCACCACAAATCCTCAACTCCCGGAAGCCGAGTCACAACATTGTGCCCGTGTTTTAAGAATGAAGGAAAACGACAATCTCCTAATTACCGATGGCAAAGGCGTTTTTTACCGAACCGTTTTACTGCAAGCAAACCCAAAGGGCTGCATCGTTTCCATTGAAGAAGAGATGCCTCAACCAAAAGAATGGAACTTCGATCTGCACATTGCTTTTGCTCCTACCAAAAAGTTAGACAGAATGGAATGGTTTGTAGAGAAAGCCACAGAAATAGGAATTGACACTTTTTCGCCGCTCAAATGCAGATACTCCGAAAGAAAAAATATAAATGCTACTCGTTTGGAAAAAATAATAGTTTCGGCTATGAAGCAATCTCAGAAATGCCGATTACCCCAACTTGATGAAATGATAAAGTTTAAGGAGTTTATAAAACAACCTTTTGCGGGACAAAAGTTTATTGCTCACTGCTACGACACAATTAAAACTCCTCTTACACAAATTTGTAAAAAAAACAGAAACACGCTGATATTGATTGGTCCGGAAGGAGATTTTAGCGAAGATGAAGTTACTGAAGCTATTGAACATGGATTCACTCCCATATCGTTGGGCAAAAGCCGCCTAAGAACTGAGACTGCATCATTGGTTGCTTGTCATACAGTACATGTAATGAATCAATTATCCTGAACTTCCATCAATTTAATTCTAAAAAAGAGACATTAAAAACAGATAGATTATGAGAAAAATAATTTTAGGTATGGCGGCTATTTTTTTTGCTTCAACTGCATTCTTTAGCTGTGCCGACAGTAAAAAATTGGAGAAAGACCTTCCTCGTATTGCAATTGCCGGATTGGCAATTGAATCGAGCACTTTTTCGCCGGCTGTAACCCATGAGGAAGATTTTAGAACGCGTACGGGAGACAGCATTTTCAGCTACTATCCCTTCTTCTCTGCTGATTCTGCTACAATACACGAAGCTGTTTGGCTCCCCACCTTACGCGGTCATGCCATGCCGGGAGGTATTGTTACACGCGAAGCGTATGAATCGTTGGTTCAACAAACTCTGGACAGACTTGAAGAAGTTTTACCATTGAATGGACTCTTTTTTGACATTCATGGTGCCATGAGCGTGCAAGGATTGGACGACCCCGAAGGAGATTTTATTGTAAGAATAAGAGATGTGATTGGGACAGATGTACTCATTTCCACTTCGATGGATTTACATGGAAGTGTATCTCCACGATTAGCTCAAAACACCGATTTGATAACATGCTATCGATTGGCTCCGCACGAAGATGCTATCGAAACTAAAAAAAGAGCAGTAACCAATTTATTGTCTCGTTTGAAAAGCGGCAAAGGAAAACCTGCTTACAAAGCTTGGATACCCGTGCCCGTTCTATTGCCCGGCGAACAAACAAGTACACGCATTGAACCGGCAAAAAGTTTATATGGTGCAATTCCCTCTTTGATTGATAAAGATGATGTGATTGATGCTTCCATCTGGATGTCGTATCCATGGGCAGATGAACCTCGTAATCATGGAGTGATTGTAACGTATGGCGATGATAAAGAAGCTGTTGGCAAAGCAGCAGAACAATTAGCAAAACATTACTGGAGCGTGAGAGATGAATTCGATTTTGTGGCACCCACAACAACTTGGGAAGAAGCTTTAACTAAAGCTATCGCCAGCGACAAAAAGCCTTTTATCATAAGTGATATGGGAGATAATCCTACCGCCGGAGGCGCAGGAGATGTTACTTGGACGTTGACAGAGATATTGAAAACTCCGGAATTTAAAAAACCGAATGGTAAATCAATTATTTATGCTTCAATTCCCGGACCAGAGTTTGTAAGCAAAGCTGTGGAAATTGGCGTAGGCGGACAAATTGATGCCACTGCGGGTGCAATGGTGGATAACAGATTTGCACCACCCGTTCGCATCAAAGGAAAAATAACAGCCATTGAGCATAAAGATAACACAGGACAAACTGAAGTGGTTGTGAAAAGTGGTAATGCATCAGTTATTGTAACAAAACAACGCATGGCTTATCATTACGAAAATGCTTTTACGCGTCTGGGACTCAATCCACGCGAAGCGGATATTCTGGTTGTGAAAATTGGATATTTAGTTCCTGAACTATACGATATGCGTGCCGATTGGATAATGGCACTTACACCCGGAGGTGTAGATCAAGACTTGATACGATTGGATTATAAGCGTATTAATAGACCTATGTATCCTTTGGATAAAGATATGGAAGATCCGGATTTAAGTGCGCGGTTTATTCCGTTGTCAGATGAAATAAA
>JAQVGF010000124.1 GCA_028696875.1 Dysgonamonadaceae bacterium | reverse complement strand
AAGACTGGAATTAAGGAGTTTTCTGGCAGATACTATTTAAAAGATATTTTTGTTCTCTTTTCTCTCTTGATAATACGTTATTTTACAAAGGTATGAAATTTATTTTGTGTGAGAAACTTTAAATAGCGATTAACGGGACACTCGTAAAAGTATGTGTTATCTTATTATTTATTTCAAGTGAAAAAACAACAGGAGTCATCACATAATAACGTATGTAAAACAACGCCCTTTCACAGTGAAATAAGAGATGTTGGAAAACCTAATCAAGGTGCAAGATTTGTAATATGAATAAGGTAAATAAGGTTTGGTTGAGGTGAGTGTAATCGGCCGTTACTAAGGTTTGGGGAATTGCAAAATAAGGTTCTTTGAGCCTGCTACAATACAAAAAAGCTGCAAACAAGCATGTTGAAGAGGGAGTTAAACCTTAGTAAACTACGTGTACCTTCTGTAGATTGACCTTATTACCTTATTTAGTGGTGCGCAGAGTTAGCAGATATGATATAAAGATAGCATTCATATCATTTCGCAAACACATAGTTTTACTTATGATCCGAGTTAACTCCGGGAAAAAGGATTTATCAACCCACGCGAAAGGATTCGCGCGGTAGCGTTGTGTGGAACCAATGGTCAACACGCGGGTCGGCCACTACAGATTACAACCGATATGCTTGTCTCATAAAACTTTTAAAGAGCAGTAACAAAAATAATGTAACCAATTAGTGAATAGTAAGCTTGAATGGCTGCGCCATTGAACCAATGGCGCTTTAGTTGGGTCATTGTCAGGATAGTAATTGTAAGGGAGCTTTACATTGGTCAACCCTTTTTTCATATCTCTCATATATTCATTGTGAAGTGCCATTGGTGCATATTCAGAATGACCGGTTATGTAAAACTCTTTCCTAAAAGTATCTGCAATCAAGTAGATACCAGTATCATCTGTTTCGGAGAAAATTGTAAGCTCGGGATGCTTTAAAATATCTTTTTTTAATATTGTAGTGTGGCGGCTATGCGGAACATGAAATATATCGTCGAACCCACGAAACAATGGAAAGAAGGTGTCTGTTACTGTATGTGGATATATCCCAAATAACTTGTTATCTAACTCATATTTTGGAATTCCATGAAAATGATGAAGAGCTGCCTGTGCGCCCCAGCAAATATATAGCGAAGATGTCACACTTTGGCGTGCCCAATCAAAAACCTCTTCAAGTTCATTCCAATAATTTACTTCCTCAAAAGGGAGTAACTCTATCGGCGCGCCGGTAACGATGAAGCCATCGTATTGGTCGCTTTTTATTGCAGAAAAAGGTTTGTAAAACTCTTGTATATGTTCAATTGGAGTATTTTTTGGTGAGTGGCTCTCTAAGTAAATAAAATCTAAATGAATGTATAACGGGCTATTACTCATAATGCGGAGAATATCTGCTTCGGTAGCAATCTTAAGTGGCATCAGATTAAGCACAGCCACTTTAAGGTGAGGTTTTGCATCTTTCTTTGTTAGAATGAGATCTGAAATAGAGAATTGCTCTTTAGCAAGCAGTTCTAAGGCAGGGAAGTTGTGGGGTATATTTAATAACATTATTCTTATACATTCAAGTTTGGCAACAAAAAGGGAAGTAAATGAGTGATACAAATTTCCATATATTAATCGATTTGTATTATTTCCCTTTGCTTAAAATTATTTCTTCTTTATCTGTTTTTATCTCACAATACTTACATTGCAAAATAACGCGATCTTTATCTATTACATCAAATTTTGTTTTCATAGGTTCGTTGTTTGTAATGCATTTTGGGTTGTTGCATTTTACAATTCCTGTAAGCACATCGGGCAGAGTAACTCTCTTTTTCTCAATCACTTCATAATTTCTTATGATGTTAAGCTTCACTTTTGGTGCTACAAGTGCAATACGATTGATTTCGTCCTCTTCAAAAAACTTGTCCGATATTTTAATAATTCCTTTTGAGCCCATTTTTCGACTTCCTAAATTGTTCCCAATTGTTATCCGATTATTTAAATATTGAAGTCTCAATAAACTAACTACTTTAAAAAGTTGTTCGGGGGGAATATGATCGATGACTGTGCCATTTTCCAAAGCGGCTACTTGTAATGCTTTGCTCATAATTAATGGTTCTGTTTAAAAATTAAATTTTCCTTGCTGCTTCTACTTTACGATTCCACATCTATTCCAATTAAATCGCAAATTACAGCTTGTCTGGTATAGACACCATTGCGTGCCTGTTCAAAGTAGTATGCTTTTGGATTGTCATCCACATCGGGACTTATCTCCTTAACGCGCGGTAGCGGATGCAGCACTTTCAGGTTCTCCCGGGAATCTGCAAGCATGTCGTTTCTAAGAACATAAATATTTTTCACTTTTTCGTACTCCATCAAATCGGTAAAGCGTTCGCGTTGCACCCGTGTCATGTAAAGAATATCTGCTTCATTGATAGCTTCGGGTGAGAAATTAGTAAACTCCCGATATTTAATTGATTTTTTATCACAAAAAAGCTTATGCTTCTTTGGAATTTTCAGTTCATCGGGAGCAACAAAATTAAAAGTAGGTTTAAAATGCGATAGTCCCTCAATAAGCGAATGTACGGCACGTCCGTATTTAAGATCGCCCACAATTGTAATAGTTAAATTCTCTAACGTTTGTTGGGTTTCATAAATACTGAAAATATCTAACATCGTTTGCGTGGGGTGTTGGTTGGATCCATCGCCGGCATTAATGATTGGAACTTGAGAAATCTCCGATGCATATCTTGCCGAACCTTCTAAATGGTGGCGCATAATGATGAGATCTGTATAGTTGCTCACCATCATAATTGTGTCGCGCAGCGATTCTCCTTTGGTAGCGCTGCTGGTTGCGGTGTCAGAAAAGCCCACAATACGTCCTTCAAGACGGTTTATCGCTGTTTCGAAACTCAAACGCGTACGCGTGGAAGGCTCGAAGAATAGCGTAGCGCAAACTTTACCTTTGAGAAGAGAGCGATTTGGATTCTTTTTGAATTTTTCGGTAGTTTCAATAATACGCAATATGTCCTCTTTGTCGTAATCCTCAATGTTTACTAAGCTTCTTGGTTTCATTTTTTTGAAAAATATGATTTCTCTCTTTTATTGTTCCATGCAAAAATATAAAAAAACCTTGCATGATCTCAGATGCAAGGTTTATATTTATTTCGTTACAACTCTAAGTCGATATCGAATAGTTCATGCCACGGTAAACCTTGTTTGTTTAATTGTTCCATAAACGGATCGGGATTAAACTGTTCCACATTGAACACTCCCGGTTTGCTCCACAAACCTTGCATAAACATCCTTGCTCCAATGGTTGCCGGAACACCTGTGGTGTAGCTTACGCCCTGAGCACCAGTTTCTTTATACGCCTCTTCGTGGCTACAATTGTTGTAGATATAATAGGTACGTTCCTTTCCATCTTTAATCCCGCGAATTCGACAACCAATGGATGTTTGGCCTGTATAGTTTTCGCCTAATTCTCCCGGATCTGGTAGTACAGCTTTTAGGAATTGAATGGGTACAATTTTTTGTCCGTTATAGTCTACTTCATCAATTCTTGCCATCCCAATATTTTGAATTACACGCAAGTGTGTGAGATACTCCTGACCGAAGGTCATCCAAAAACGCGCGCGTTTAATGGTTGGGAAATGTTTTACTAAAGATTCTAACTCTTCGTGATAAATCAAATACGATTCTTTCGGACCAATTTCGGGATAAGTAAGCGGTTTGTGTATTTCGTGTGGTTCGGTTTCAATCCACTTGCCATCCTTATAATATTTTCCTTTTTGAGTTACCTCGCGGATATTAATTTCCGGGTTGAAGTTAGTTGCGAAAGCTTTCCCATGATCTCCGGCATTACAATCAACTATATCCAGATAATGTATTTCATCGAAATGATGTTTGGCAGCATGCGCTGTAAATATATTCGTTACTCCCGGATCGAAACCACAACCTAAGATTGCCGTCAATCCCGCTTCGCGGAATCTGTCTTGATATGCCCATTGCCAACTGTACTCGTATTTTGCTTCGTCAAGAGGCTCATAATTGGCAGTATCCAGATAGTTTACTCCAGCTTCAAGACAGGCATCCATAATGGTTAAATCCTGATAGGGGAGTGCTACATTTATAACTATTTTTGGTTTAAATTCGTTGAATAATTTTACTAATTCAGGAACGTTATCAGCATCTACTTTGGCTGTTTTAATCTCCACACCCGAGCGCTTCTTAACATCCTTCGCAATAGCATCGCATTTGCTTTTGGTGCGACTTGCCAGCATGATATCCGTAAAAACATCCTTGTTTTGTGCTACCTTGTGAGCTACTACCGTTCCAACTCCTCCGGCACCAATAATTAATACTTTTCCCATATTTTCAATATTTAGTGTTAATGTTCTTCCTACAAATATAATACGATTCTCTTAATTTAATGCTTTGAGAAGGGATCTATTTTTTTTATGAGGGTATTTAAGTGGTAAGTAGTAAGTGGTAAGTGGTAAGTGTAGTGTGGTTGGGAACTCGTTTTCGAGACTCGGAACTCGAAACTCGGGATTCGGGACTCGGGTGTTGGGAATAGGTATTAGGTGTTGGCTATTAGCTATTAGGCAGTTTCTGCCTGTAAAATCATTGATTTTGAGTCTTTGATAAGAATTTAAAACCCGGAAGGTTGACATTATATCGCATTAATTTAACAATCGACTAATCCTGTGAAATATGCTCATATTAAAACCACGAAAAACCAAAAAACCAAAAAACCGAAACCACATCCTTCCGCTACAATAAAGAAGCTCTTTCTCAACTTTTCAATAAAGTAGTTGTTTTAAATAAATGAACCAGATTTATTCACTTTATTTCAACTCAAAAAACAATGACCACAAAACTAAATAAATTCAGCAAAATAATTACCCAGGACGACAGCTTACCCGCAGCTCAAGCAATGCTCTATGCCATTGGCATGGACGAAAAAGATCAGCAAAAGGCACAAGTGGGAATTGTGAGTACCGGATTTCAAGGAAATCCTTGTAATATGCACCTGAACGATATAGCCACTGGTGTGAAGAAAGAAGTTGATCTCCATCAGGATTTGTATGGATTGATTTTTCACACAATTGGTGTAAGTGATGGAATTACGAACGGAACGGAAGGAATGAAGTTCTCATTGCCATCTCGTGAAATTATTGCAGACTCCATCGAAACTGTGGTAAGTGCTCAGTTTTACGATGCGGTGATTCCAATTGTGGGATGCGATAAAAACATGCCGGGAGCCATGATCGCTTTGGGTCGATTGAACAGGCCGGCAATTCTGATGTATGGAGGAACAGTAAAGAAAGGACATTGGAAAAATAAAGATCTTAATATCGTTTCAGCTTTTGAAGCTTATGGAGAGAGATTGATAGGTTCAATTTCTGATTTTGATTATAAAGGAATTATTCGCCATAGCATTCCCGGTGCGGGTGCATGCGGAGGAATGTACACCGCCAACTCGATGGCTGCAGCCATCGAATGTATGGGAATGAGTTTGCCTTATTCTTCATCCAATCCTGCCATAAGCCCACAAAAAGATGATGAAGCAAAACGTATAGCTGATGCTATTCAATTGGTATTGGAAAAGGATCTGAAACCTCGTGATATTATGACTCGTGAGGCTTTTGAGAACGCCATTTCACTTATCATGGCTTTGGGAGGTTCAACCAATGCAGTGATTCACTTGTTAGCAATGGCAAAAGCTGTGGATGTGCCGCTTACCATCGATGATTTTCAAACCATAAGCGACCGCATCCCATTTTTGGCAGATCTAAAACCGAGTGGTCAATTCCTGATGGAAGACCTGCATAATGTGGGTGGGATTCCTGCTGTGATGCAGCTACTTCTGAATGAAGGTTTTATCAATGGCAATTGCATGACTGTGACAGGTAAGACAGTTGGAGAGAACTTGGAAGAGGTTGCCCATCTTACCAAAGGACAAACAGTTATACATGACACCAAACATCCTATGCGCAAAAGTGGTCATCTGCAAATTCTGTATGGTAATCTGGCAGAGGAAGGTGCTGTAGCAAAAATTACGGGTAAAGAGGGCGAATTGTTTTCGGGACCTGCACGCGTTTATGAAGATGAATTCTCAGCCATTGAAGGAATTGCTAAAGAGGTAAAGCCCGGCGAAGTAATTGTTATTCGCAACAATGGGCCGAAAGGAGGACCCGGAATGCCCGAAATGTTGAAACCCACGGGTGCTGTTATGGGTGCTGGTTTGGGTAAAGATGTAGCATTGATCACGGACGGTCGTTTCAGTGGTGGATCCCACGGTTTTGTGGTGGGTCATATCACTCCTGAAGCACACGAAGGTGGTATGATTGGACTGCTGAAGAATGGCGATATTATTACCATTGATATCACCAATCATAGTATTAATGTTGATCTTACGAATGCAGAGATTGAAAAGCGTAGAAAAGCGTGGACACCACCCGTTGACAAACCTTTGTCAGGTATTTTGAAAAAATACCGAATGTTGGTGAGTTCGGCAACGGAAGGGTGTGTGACGGTGTAG
>JAQVGF010000123.1 GCA_028696875.1 Dysgonamonadaceae bacterium | reverse complement strand
ACAGTAGAATCGTTGAAACCAACAAAATCGCTGCCCGGTGCATAAAACATCATGGGAATAGTAAAAGCTCCTTCAGCCGTTTTGTATTCCGGCAAATATCCGTCAACAGCATGATCGGCAGTTATAATAAAGAGCGTGTTGTTGAACCACTCTTGTTGCGATGCCGTAGCAAAAAACTTACGCAGCGCATTATCGGAGTAGCCAACACATTGATGAACGGGTAAATTTCCCTTAGGAAACATATTTTCATACTCCGGCGGAACTCTAAATGGATAGTGTGAAGACAATGTAAACACGGAGGCAAGGAAGGGCTTCGGAAGGTGCTTAATCTCTTGAGCCATATATTGTAAAAAAGGTTCGTCCCAAATGCCCCAATGCCCGTCGAAATCTTTTTTATTACCATACTCAGTCATTCCTATGTAACTATTGAATCCTGCTTGCTGCATAAATGCACTAAAACCCATCGACCCATTTGGTGCACCATGGAAAAAGGTGGAAAAATATCCTTTCTTTTTCAATATTGATGCCATTGAGTTTATTTCGTTACCCGAATAGTGCGACAATATAAACGGAGTTTCCGAAGATGGAATGCCTGCAATGATGGATGGCAAGGCATCAATGGATTTACGCCCGTTGGCATAGCCTCGAGAAAAAACATAGCTCTCGTTTGCAAGCGAATCGATAAAAGGCGTATAGCCGGAATATCCATTAATATCTTGATTGAGCGATCCCACCCACTCTTTGTGAAAGCTTTCCCAAATAATTAGCACTACGTTGCGTCCTTCAAATTTATTGAAAAGTGGAGTGCTATCATTCAACTGCTGTTCGGCATAAAATATCTCGTTAAGCTCCTCTCTCCCAAAATACTCCTTGCGCACCAAGCGGGCTTTACCAATGGTGCGGATAATTGAGAAAGGAGTATTGAGCACAATGGAGCGATGCTCAGGTTTGCGCACAAATTCGGCTGCATTGCTCAAAGTAATTGGGCGTGTACCGTGAGTAAATCCACCACGCATGGCGCCCACTGTATAGTAACCAATCACACCCATCAAAACAAGAGCTAATGGATAGTAAACATAGTTGCGCAAGCGCATAAAGGATTGTTCGACTCTTATTTTCCGGTACACCAAAATCATGAGTAGCACAAGTGCCACTACAATGAGAGTTATATACCAATAGTCCCAAATGAATCTTAGGAAACCGACAGGGTTTTCGTTCTCGAACTCCTGGAAAACTCCGGTGGTGGTGCGCTTCATCGTGAAACGATAGTAAACAACATCGATCATGTTGAGCGTAATTCCAATGGCATTTACTACATAAAACACAATGGAGGTGGCTTTTTGATAACCTTTGTTGTATCTAAACCGAAAGGGGAGGATGTGCATAAGAATCACCAAAGAATTGGTGTAGGCAATGGCCGAGGCATCGAACCGAAGAGCGTGATACATAAGCTTGAGAAGATATGTAGCATCCATATCGGGAAAAAGTGATTGGTTTAGCAGATAGAACAAAAGGCGGGTAATTGTGTAGAACGCAAATACCAATAACAAGCGCAATGCTAAAACTACATATATGTTGCCCCAGAATGAGGATTTTCTTTTATTTCTCATGTATGTTGACGAACAATTATAAAACTATGAAAATGAGGATGCAAATTTAACCATTTAAATTCAAATCGAACTATTTCACAGGCATGTAAAAATAAATTTTGAGTCAAACAGAAATAGACGTACTTTTGTAGCGAAAGGGTTATCACAAAATAACTACTTTACTAATATTATATATTATATGCTCATAGGTTTTGATGCAAAACGTGCTTTTCACAATTCAAGAGGGCTGGGAAACTACAGCCGTCACACCATTCGCATCTTATCTAAGTATTATCCGGACAACCATTACTTCCTTTTTAATCCAAAAACAAAAAGAAAATTATCCCTGCATATGGCAGAGAACATGTCGGAAGTTAATCCACAACAACTGTTTTGGAGAACCTTCCCCTACTTGTGGCGCAGCTTGGGAATGCGTCAAAAAATAAGCAAGAGAAAACTGGACATTTATCATGGGCTAAACCAAGAATTGCCTTACGGTATTCAATACACCAAAGCAAAAACAGTAGTAACACTACACGATGCCATATTTGTGCGTTACCCAAAATTATATCCACCCATCTATCGTCTTGTTTTTATTGCCAAAAACAAACATGCATGCAAAGTGGCCGATAAAATTATTTGTATAAGCGAGCAGACCAAACAGGACGCAATTAAGTTTTTTGGTGCCGATGAAAATAAAATTGAAGTTGTTTATCAAGGGTGTGATGCGATTTTCAACGAGGAAGTAAGCGAGAAGGCAAAGCAAACATTACAATTAAAATACAATTTGCCTGAAACATACCTTTTAAATGTAGGAACAATTGAGAAGCGAAAAAATACAAAACTGATTGTGGAAGCTTTGCATCGCACCAAAAATGAGACACCGCTGCTAATTGTTGGCAAACCTACTAAATACGAAAAAGAGTTGCGCACATTGATTGCAAAATATGGTATGCAAGAACAAGTGACCATTCTGAACAATATAGAAACCTCCGACTTTCCTGCTCTTTATGCCATGGCAAAGATGTTTATATTTCCCTCTATATTCGAAGGATTCGGCATTCCCATTTTAGAAGCGTTAACCGTTGGTACGCCTGTAATTACGTCGGCAGGTAGTTGTTTTGAAGAAACTGCGGGTCCATTCTCTCTCTATTTCGATTCAAGCGATGCTGACCAGTTGGGAGCATTGATCAATCAGGTGTTGAGCAATGATGAATTGAGCGCCCGTATGATTGCCGAAGGCAAAAAACATGCTCTCAACTTTTCCGATGAAAACATTGCAGCTAATTTAATGGGGGTTTATAGAAGTTTAGGGTTTGTGCCGATAAGCAACTACTCGAACAATACCCTACGAGGGGACTTTGAAACAACGAAATAACGAAACAACAAAAAACCGAAATCGCCAAATCACAAAAATCACCCTTTCTTATAATACGCATCCAACGCCTCTTTGGCAGCAATAAACGAGCTCTTTTTGTTTCCCAACACTTCACGTTCCAATACAGGCATAAGCCTTTTGATGGTTTCATTTCGATAGAAATCATTGCGCAAGTATTCGTTGATAGTTTCGTACATCCAATATGTCGACTGCCTGTTTCGTTTCACATCAAAATATCCACTCTCTTTCACAAATGCTACATAGCGATCAATCATCTCCCAAATTTCCACAATGCGCAAATCATAATAGCCCGAATAGGTTAATACTTCGGGGCTCCATCCCGATTCAGCCAATGGAAACAAGTGCAGTGCATTCTTAAAATGGTTTTGGGCAATATTGGCTTTGCCAATGTTATCACCGTCAGCTTTATTGATAACAATGCCGTCGGCCATTTCCATAATTCCGCGTTTGATACCTTGCAGTTCGTCACCCGTTCCGGCAAGCTGAATCAGCAAAAAGAAATCGACCATGGAGTGAACAGCCGTCTCAGATTGCCCGACCCCAACAGTTTCCACAAATATATAATCGAAACCTGCTGCTTCGCACAAAATAATAGATTCGCGTGTCTTACGTGCTACGCCACCCAATGAGCCTGCTGTTGGCGAGGGACGAATAAATGCATTTTCTTGTACTGCCAGACGTTCCATGCGCGTTTTATCTCCCAAAATACTCCCTTTGGTTCGCTCGCTTGAAGGGTCGATGGCCAATACGGCCAACTTTTTGCCCTGCTTAATCAAATGGACACCAAACGAATCAATCGATGTACTCTTTCCTGCACCCGGCACCCCCGTAATTCCCACCCGAATGGATTTACCCGCATGTGGTAAACACCGTTCAATAATGGCTTGAGCCAATTGTTGGTGATCTGCACGTGAACTTTCTACCAACGTTACCGCTTGGCTTAAAACAGTGATGTCTCCGGCCAGAATTCTCTCCACATACTCATCCACACTGTATTTTTTGCGTTTGTGTTTTTCTTTTAAGTATGGATTGATGGTCGGAGGTTTTTCAACACCTTTACTTACATTGAGACCTTGATATTTTGGATCGTTTTCGGGATGATGTTTCATAATGCGTTATAGTTTTATATCGTATATGCTTGAAAAAAGTACTTTTTGCAAGGAAAATACTTACTTGCAAAGTGTTTGATAAGACTCTATAAAAATGCCGAATAAAACCTTTCTTTCACAACAAAGATACTTTATTCGGCATTCAATAACAATCTTAAACTACTATATTTACCGCTTCTTCGGGATTACATGCCCCTTAATAGTAAGCGTATAAACGGTGTCGGGGACATTGGTATAAACTCGGATGTTTTTACGAAAATTACCGGGTCGATGCGTAGTATGATATGCCACTTTAATCGATCCCTTTTTACCCGGCAATACAGGTTCACGCGTGTATGTGGGTGCGGTGCAACCGCACGATGCAATGACTCGTTGTATAACAACCGGAGTCTTACCCGTATTGGTAAATTCAAAATCTGATACGGCAACCTCCACCTCTTCTTTCACGGAACCATAATCGTAAATATTTTTATTGAACTTCACTTCCGGTTTGCTTTGGGCAAAAACGCTGCTTAACATAACTGTAAGAAGAAAAGTAAGACCTATTTTTTTCATCTGATTTTATCTATTTTTTAATTTACTGTTTTATATATTGGTTGTAAACGCTTTTTCGTGATTTTGTTTTTTGTACTTTTGCAAAAGCAAACAGCTACAAAAAATCGAAAAACCGAAAAAACACTCCCATTTTCAATTATCTGCCATTATTTAATCTAATCTGACACAAAAATAACAAATCCGTTTAAATTCAACTACTCTTTAACATTAATTCTAATGCCTTTGGTGTGCGATGTGAACTCCGGTGCATACATGCATTGAATGGTGGTGATACCGTTGGAATAGTTACCCGTACGGGTCACAAAAACAGTGTACTCAAACACATAAGTGCCACGTGGCAACACATCGAAATAGTAGTTGGTGGATGCATCTTTGGATGTTTGGTAGTAAACCACTCGGTTCTGCCATCCAATGCCCGACAATTGATTTGCAGGTTCGAAAGCTGCTGCGCGCATATCTTTCAAGTGTACAAACTCCAAATCTCTGTCGGTTCGTACAGTCAGTCGCACCACCACTTTGTCACCCACTTTCAATGGATTAGCTTCAGTTATTTGCACCAACTGTTTGCCCGATTCTCCCATTTGTTCTCTGAACAACTCCTTCTTCACATCCAGCGAAGCTGACGTGCCCTCTATCTTGTCCAAATCTTCAAAGTATTGCCAATAGAGCGCTCCCCAGGCGGGAGTATTACCTTTTTGTGCAACTTCCACATTGCCCATGGCAGGTTTTATCTCTGTTTGACTCCACGATTGTTTGAAATAGCCTGTTCCCAACTCTTTGTTTTCAGGCTCTATCAATTTATCGCCAACCAAAATAGCCGTTTCACCATCCGATGCAAACCAATCCGACCCAGTGCTAAACAATGCATATACTGCATCCATCGTTGCGTGAGTTGATTCCCACAGCTGAGTTTGCTTTTGCTTCAACAACCAACGTTTCATATTATCCATCTCACTATCTTTAGCTCCTGCCACACGAAAAGCCTCCATAATAAATGTATGCACCGACACTGCCGATTGAGACATAAACACAGACGCACGATTGTTTGCCCAAAACATGCCCATCTCTTCACTCATTGTGGCATGTTCACGGTACGATTTCAAAATATCTTGCACTATTTGTTGTTTGCCTTGCTTTTGCATCAAGATGGATATCAACGAACGTTGGTAGAGACTAAAATCTGTCCAATTCTTTTCTATTACTGATGAGTAGAAATCATTCATCTCCTTCACCTCATCGTTCAATGGATACTGATTGTACATCGAGCGCACATACAGATACTCCAATTGATAAGTTGAGATAGATTTCACTTTTTGCCAATCTTTGTTATTCTTCTTCCATAGTTTGAACCAGCGCAACGCCTCTGTATCGATAAACGAAATGGCGTTTGCTTGCATAATACGCACTTCATTAGTGAAAGTGGTAGCTTCCAATTGGTGCAACTGATTGAACCCATATAATATATATTGCGTAATGCTCACATTCGGGCGGAAACCTTTGAACCACGTCCAACCACCGGAGTTGTCTTGTAACTCTTTTAGTTTCTCAATAGCGTTTTGTGTAAGCATCGTAGAACGGTTAAGGTTAAACAGCAACGATAATTTCTGTTTTTGCTCCGCTTCCGATTTGGCTTCCAACACCCATGGTGTTTCTTCCAACAAAACGTTCTTCAACTCTTGGTTTTTCTCCAAGTTAGAGAGCAATGTTTCATGATCGCCCCCTTGCTTTTGCCACGCATCAATCATCGCTTTCACCTTTGGGTATTTATTGGCAATGTGCAATCCCAAAGTATTGGCATAGTAAGCAGCAAACCAACTCACAGCATTGTCATTATCGGGAGCACTCAATACCGGTAATGCCTGAACGGCATACCATGCAGGATTGGAAGCAAACTCCAATGTTAATCTGTAGTTTTGCAATGTGTTTGACGTTTGGTT
>JAQVGF010000122.1:4651-6599 GCA_028696875.1 Dysgonamonadaceae bacterium | reverse complement strand
TTTACGGGAGAAAAACAGGTGGAATTAAAATGGGAAGAAAACCTTGATGATAAAGAGCCAACTGCCAAACCCACCAAATATATTGTGTATGTACGCACAGAAGATAACGATTTTGACAATGGATTCGTGGTTGCGCAAAATCACATTAAAATAGATATCGAAAAAGATAAACTCTATAGCTTTAAAGTTACAGCAGTTAACGAAGGTGGTGAAAGTTTTCCATCGGAAATTTTGTCAGTATACAAAAATAGCAAAGAAAAAGGAAATATTTTGATTGTAAATGGATTTACCCGAACATCTGCTCCTTTCAGCTTTGCATCAACCGATAGTATTGCCGGCTTTGTAGGTAATATCGATAATGGAATTCCTTATATTTCGGAACATCATTTTATTGGACAAATGCACGAATTTAGACGTCAAATTCCTTGGATGGATGACGATGCAGCAGGCTTTGGTGATAGCGATGCAAACTATGAAACAACTGCGATAGCAGGAAACACGTTTGATTATCCGGCAGTTCATGGGAGAGCTTTTGCTCTGGCTGGCTACTCGTTTGCTTCTACATCGGCGCAAGCAGTGGAACGCAAAACCATATCGTTAGACGATTATCGGCTTGTGGATTGGATATTGGGAAAACAACGCGAATGGTCTATTGCGCGTGGCGCAATGATGGCAAAGCATAAAACATTCAACAAAGCGCATCAACAGGCACTAACAGATTATTGCAACAAAGGTGGCAACATAATTGTGAGCGGTGCTTTTGTGGGAACCGATTTATGGGACAATCCTTTTGCCGATGATGCAGACAGGAAATGGGCTGAAAACACTCTCAAATATAAGTGGCGCAACAATTATGGCGCCGTTACGGGACATGTAAAATCAGTAACTTCACCTTTTGCATCGCTTGTGGGAAATTACACCTATTACAATGAATTGAACAGCGAATCCTATGTGGTGGAGAATCCGGATGCCATTGAACCGGCTGGTGACAATGCATACACCGTATATCGATATACAGAAAATAACTTGAGCGCAGGGACTTTTTATAAAGGAGACAGGTACAATACATGTATCCTTGGTTTTCCGATTGAGTCAGTTAAGTCGGATAGTGAACGCAGTGATCTTATAAAAGGGATTATGGAGGCGATGGAGGAGTGAGGATAGTAGGAATGAAGATTGCAAATAATAAATCCGCTCGCGCGCATTTGCAATGCGCCTGCCCTGTGAAATAGAATTAGATTTCACAGGGTGAATGTCGCGTCAGCGAACTTTTCTTTCTTTAAATTTTTTCTGCTTCGCAGCACACCGATTGCAAATCGGCGCGAGCGGAGGCTTTGTTTTAAAAAGTAAAAAAGTGCAATTAGTAGTAAATATTTCAACTTAAAAGAACGGAACGTAAGATGAAAAATTATATGACAACAAAAAGAAACGCAATCATTTGCCCTGAAAGGGCTGAAAGACAATAGCGTAGGGCATCGCCCTACGTAGAAACATGAAGTATGAATAGTAGCCCTGAATGGGCGTAAGCAACATTTAATCATAAACCCAATAAATAAAAAACAATGAAAACAACAAACGCTTTTATATTATACACCCAACCTGAACAGGCTGTAAAAACCGTAAATCAACTTAAGCAATCGGAATTAGTGAAAAAAATCTATCTGCTTGCTTCTGAAAAAGATATGCAACCAATAGAAGGATGCGAAATCATCGAGATTGATACCATTCAAAGCACTGCTACAATACGAAAAATAGCCGAAAAAGCTACTGCGGACTATACGCTCATTTATCAAAAATCCACCGTGTTGCAACTGGGTTATTTTGCGCTTGAGCGCATGATCAAAATAGCTGAGGATTCCGGTGCAGGAATGGTTTATGCAGACTATTATGCTATTACAAATGGAGAGAAAAAGAATCATCCCGTAATCGATTATCAAGAAGGAAGCTT
>JAQVGF010000122.1:0-4551 GCA_028696875.1 Dysgonamonadaceae bacterium | reverse complement strand
ATTAACGGATTGGGTGCGCCCCGCGCATTTTACACGCCGGTTTTGCGCGATGTGAAAGTGCCGAACACAAGTTACGGAGAAGATTATGCGCTGGGATTGAATATTTCGCGCAACTATCAGATTGGAAGAATCTATGATGTTGTATATTTAGTGCGTCGATGGGAAGACAACACAGATGCCGCATTAGATATTGTGAAGATGAACGGACACAATACGTACAAAGACAGAATCCGTACATGGGAATTGCAGGCGAGAAAACAAATGAATAAATAAAATCGATATGAAAGAACCAGAAATTAGTGTTGGAATAATGAGTGCAGAAAGTATAAACTTCTCCCTCTTTAATCCTTACAAGTTCAACGATATAACTTTGAGAAAAGGTGATTACAGTGCATCCCTATCGGAAGGTAAAATACTCTTCAACGGTAAGTTGCACAATGAGGTTTTGATAAAAGCCAAAGATATTCACACAGATTCTTTTGAACTGAAAGATGCAGTAATCGGCATTAATTTTCATTGGGAACGGAAAGAGAATCAACAATTTCAAGGTCACCTTAAATTGATTGTTGAAAATGATAAAATAACAGCTATCAATATAGTATTGCTGGAAGATTATCTCCTCAGTGTTATTTCCTCCGAAATGAGTGCAACCAGTTCTGAAGAATTGCTTAAAGCTCATGCCGTAATATCAAGAAGTTGGTTGCTGGCGCAAATTGAGAAGAACAGATCGCTTGAAACAACGGATAAGAGTTATCAAACTTCCTTTGAGGACGGAAACGAAATTATACGTTGGTGGGACAGAGAGGATCATATCAATTTTGATGTTTGTGCCGATGATCATTGCCAGCGCTATCAAGGAGTCACCAAACAATCTACTCCATTGGTTACAGATGTAATAGGCGAAACTTTCGGACAGGTGATGATGTATGATGGTGCGATTTGCGATACCCGTTTTTACAAATGTTGCGGAGGATTTATGGAAACATTTGAAAATGTTTGGGAACCAACGCCTCATCCTTATTTGGTAGGAAAAGCGGACTCCAAAAACGTAAGTTTTGAAACACCCGACCTTACCAATGAAGATGAAGCCACAGAGTGGATTAAAACGTCGCCTGTGGCGTTCTGCAACACCACAGATGCGCGCATATTGAAACAAGTATTGAACGATTACGATCAGGAGACATCCGATTTTTATCGGTGGACTGTCGAATATTCTCAAGAAGAACTTTCTGCACTCATAAAGAAACGTTCCGGCATTGACTATGGCGATATCATAGAGATAGTTCCAATTGAACGCGGTACATCCGGACGTATTATTCGTTTAAAAATAATTGGCACAGAACGCATAATGACAATTGGTAAAGAGCTTGAAATAAGGCGCACGCTTTCGGAATCTCATCTATATAGTTCTGCATTTGTTGTGGAAACATCTGATGAAAATGAGGAGGGAATTCCCGGAAAATTCACTTTTTTTGGTGCCGGCTGGGGACATGGAGTTGGCCTGTGTCAAATTGGTGCAGCCGTTATGGCAGATAAGGGATATAAGTACGAGGAAATTTTAGAGCATTATTATCCGGGAGCGGGAATAGAGAGTAGATACTAAATAAAAATAAACACACAACCAATGAACCAATCAACAAAACCACGTACAACAAGAAATCCATGGGCATGGATACCCACACTCTATTTCGGGCAAGGAATACCCTACGTAGTAGTTATGACGGTAGCGGTGATAATGTACAAACGATTTGGTTTGTCAAACACCGATATTGCTCTTTATACCAGTTGGCTCTATCTGCCGTGGGTAATCAAACCATTTTGGAGTCCGTTCGTAGATATTCTCAAAACCAAACGTTGGTGGATTGTAACCATGCAGTTACTTATTGGTGCCGGCCTGGCAGGAGTGGCTTTTACATTGCCCACGCCATTTTATTTTCAAGCTTCATTAGGTTTCTTTTGGTTGTTGGCATTTAGTTCAGCTACACATGATATTGCAGCCGATGGTTTCTATATGCTTGCATTGGACGATTCGCAACAATCGTTCTTTGTGGGAATTCGCAGTACTTTTTATCGTTTGGCGATGATTGTGGGACAAGGATTACTGATTATATTAGCAGGAACATTAGAAATAATGTCGGGTTCAGAACCTGTTCTTCTGAATGTGAGTTCTTCACCCACCATTCAAACTGAAATTAAGTTAGATGAACTCCCTGAAATGACGCCCAACAATGATGAGTCGACATTTGTAGTTTACCCCGAAAATTTAGTAATCAACACCAATAAAATATCTGCCGATTCGTTGAATGTACTAAAAAACATTGCCGAAGAAACTAATTTTTCAAATGGTTTTGTAAAAAAGAGTGACGAACAAAAAGAACTGGAAAAAGGAGACACAAAAAAATCGTGGTGGTCTCAAAATGTAGCAGCTCCTCTAAGTAATTTTATAAAAGATAATTTTGGGGAGAAACGAGAGATTGCTGCATTAGATGACAACTTGGTAGGAAACGCTTCTCTGGTCGCAATACGTTTGAGTGAATCACCCAAAGAGGGTGATGAAATTGTTTTGAACACTACTTTATCCGATGGAGACAAAAGTATATCGTTGATTTCCGGAGAAAGACTTACTTTCAGCTCCAATAATTGGGATAAACCGGCATATGTTTTGGTGCAGTTAGATCCAAATTTACGTACAGAAACAACTGCTACCTTTAAAGGAATATCCGGGAATATACCACTTGCGTGGAGCATTACCTTTTTTGTACTTGCCGGTCTTTTTGTAACGCTTTTTGTTTATCATAATTTTATTTTACCACGCCCAAAAACCGACCATGGAAAAGCTGCAAATTCTCCATCGGATATTGCCAGAGAATTTGGACGCACTTTCGCCTCTTTTTTCACAAAAAAAGGAATCGGTTTAGCCATTGCTTTCATGCTTTTGTACCGATTGGCAGAAGCTATGTTGGTGAAACTTGCATCGCCTTTCTTATTAGATATTAGAGAAATAGGAGGAATGGGGCTTTCTACCCAAGAAGTCGGATTGGTATATGGTACAGTTGGAGTAATATCTCTTACCTTGGGTGGAATAATTGGCGGAGTAGTTGCTTCACAAAAAGGATTAAAATATTGGTTGTGGCCAATGGCACTCAGTATCACATTGCCCAATGCAGCTTATCTGCTACTCTCTTATTTCCAACCCGAAAGTTTTTTGTGGATTAATTTAGCTGTTGGAATTGAACAGTTTGGATATGGTTTCGGTTTTACAGCCTACATGTTATATTTAATCTACTTTTCGCAAGGCGAACACAAAACAGCTCATTATTCCATTTGTACCGGTTTTATGGCATTGGGAATGATGATTCCGGGAATGATATCAGGCTGGCTGCAGGATTTAATGGGATACAATCATTTTTTCATCTTAATAATGATAGCAACAATACCCACACTCCTTCTCGTTCCATTTTTGAAGATAGATCCGGAGTTTGGAAAAAAAAGCAAAAAGGAAGAGAAAATTATCCCTAAAACAGAAGAATAACATTAAATAAAAATGAAAAAAAGAACACTTTTACTATTGCTTTGCACAGCAATGATGCTAACATCCACATACGCACAAAAAATAAAAATCAAAACCGGCATCGAAGTTTTAAAAGATTCAAAATTTAAAGCCATAGCCGGAAAACGTGTTGGTTTAATAACTAACCCAACGGGTGTGGACAATAATCTTAAGTCCACCATTGATATATTGCACGAGGCTCCTAATGTGAATCTGGTAGCACTCTACGGACCGGAGCACGGTGTGAGAGGCGATGTACATGCAGGCGATAAAATTGAAACTTTTACAGATCCCAATACCGGTGTTCCAGTCTACTCGCTCTATGGAGCGACACGAAAACCAACTGCCGAAATGTTGGAAGGTATCGATGTTTTAATTTACGATATTCAAGATATTGGTTGCCGTTCATATACCTATATATCAACCATGTATTTGGCCATGCAAGCTGCAGCCGAAAACAACATCGCTTTTGTTGTTTTGGATCGTCCGAATCCGGTTGGAGGACTGAAAGTTGAAGGCAATTTAGTGGAAGATGGATTTATATCGTTTGTTAGTCAATTAAAGATACCTTATCTCTATGGACTTACTTGTGGCGAACTTGCATTGATGATAAACAAAGAGATGATGTCTCCTGCACCTTGTCAATTAGAAGTGGTAAAAATGAAAAAATGGCGACGAAAAATGAAGTTCGAAGATACCAATTTGCAATGGGTTCCTACTTCTCCGCATATTCCTTTTGATCATTCCGCCACTTTCTATCCTGTTTCGGGGATATTGGGTGAACTTGGTTATATGTCCATCGGAGTGGGTTATACACTTCCCTTCGAAATGTTTGCTGCTGAATGGATCAACGCCGAACAGTTTGCAAACGCCTTGAATAGAAAAAATCTTCCCGGCATTAAGTTTCGCCCCATTCATCTCAAACCATTTTACTCGGTAGGGAAAGGTACAAACTTACAAGGCGTGCAAGTGCATTTGATGAATTTTGACAAAGCTCGTTT
>JAQVGF010000007.1:25515-29033 GCA_028696875.1 Dysgonamonadaceae bacterium | reverse complement strand
TACAGATATTAAAAATTTAGAGAAATCATAAAATGGGATTAAGCATTCATTATAGTGGGAAGTTCAATAAAAATGCAGTTCTTGCAGATTTGATAACTGAGGTTAAAGAAATTGCAGAAGTACTCAAATGGGATTACCAAATATATCAGGAGGAATTCCCACCTGATATTAGCAATAACCACACTTATGACGGAAAAATTTATGGGATTAGTTTTGCTCCACCGGAATGTGAAACAATATTTATCTGTTTCTTATCAAATTATCGGATGTCAAGTCATCTGCTTTTGAAATTCTATGGAGATTCTGAGCATCAGCCTGAAAGTGATTTTCTATACATGCTTTCAACTAAAACTCAATTCGCGGGACCTACCATTCATAAAGCGATAATCGAATTATTCCGCTATTTGAACAAGAGAAGCTATTTCGAAGAATTCAAGCTTATTGATGAAGGAAAATATTGGGAGACAAGTGACGAAAAATTATTGGAGCAGAAATTTAAAGAAAATGGAGATTTAATTGATAACTTTTCATTAGCCATTGAAACTATTCCTGCTAAACAAGGAGAGAGTTATGAAGATTATTTTAAGAGGATTACAAAAATAATTAACGACAGGAACAAAAAACAGTAAACCTTCCCCACCTAACCTTTTTTCTTCAACACACTTGTTTTACAGCAGATTTTAACCCTCATCGGCGTTTTTCTAAACATTTTTTATTATTTTTGACGAACACCATTTTGTTTTCGGGATGAGCAAGCAATATATTACCTTAAAAGACATTGCCAAAGCTTTGAATCTGTCGGCATCCACCGTATCAAGAGCAATGAAAAACAATCCGGCTATTAGCGCGGAGACGAGGGAACTTGTGCAAAACTTTGCCCGTAAACACAAGTACAAACCCAATATACTTGCCATGCAATTGCGCACCAAACGCAATACCACCATTGGTGTAATTGTTCCGGAGATAGTTCATTATTTCTTTTCCACCGTGTTAGCCGGAATTCAAGCAGAGGCTGAAAAAGAGAATTACAACATCCTTATTTGTCAATCGAACGAAGATTATAAAAAAGAAATTAAATGCGTGCAAACACTTTTAGATGCACGTGTATCCGGAATTTTAGCTTCGCAATCAAAAACTACCAAAGAATACGACCATTTTCAGGAAATAGTGGATAATAATGTTCAACTAGTTTTTTTCGATCGTATATGCACGGGCATTAATACCGATAAAGTTGTTGTGGACGATTATGAAGGGGCCCTTAAAGCCGTTGATTATTTGGCGTCAACCGGTTGCAAACGCATTGCGTTTTTAGGCTCCGATTCGGATTTACCTATATCGAACAATAGGCGAATGGGATACGAAAGTGCGCTTCGAAAGCATAAAATAAAAGTGATTAAGTCACTTATAAAAGAGTGTGATACACGCGAATTAGCCCAAAAAATTATCCCCGATATGCTAAACGAAAGCAATACCCCTGATGCATTTTTCTGTATCAACGACGAAGTTGCCGCCTATTGTCTTCAAGCAGTTAAAGCTGTTGGATTTCGGGTTCCTGAAGATATATCGATATGTGGTTTTACAAACGGTTATCTTACCGAAGTTACCGAACCCACGCTTACAAGCGTTGATCAGCATGGTTTTGAAATGGGCATCACAGCAGCGCGATTGTTAATTGATCGCATTGAAGGAAAAGAGACAAAAAAAGGAGTTGTAAGTAAACTAATAAAAACTGAATTGGTACTAAGAAATTCGACTCGATAAGTTTTTAAAATATCCAATGCATTCGTTTGCATAGAATCTTTTCTTCTTTCATTCTCAATTTAATGCAAAAATGCCTTAAAGAAATATATATTTGTGAAATAGTAACTTTAATCATCAGAAAAATAAAGATGGAATGAAAAGAAAACAGATGTCATTTTGGGATGTTTGGAATATGAGTTTCGGATTTCTTGGAATTCAATTCGGTTTTGCACTTCAAAACGCTAATGCAAGTCGTATACTTCAAACATTTGGTGCCGATGTGGAGCATCTCTCCTGGTTTTGGCTGGCGGCGCCACTCACCGGTATGATTATTCAACCCATCGTAGGTCATTATAGCGATAGAACCTGGACCAGATTGGGACGCAGACGTCCTTATTTTCTTGTGGGTGCCATATTTACATCCATCGCTCTGGTGTTGATGCCCAACTCGGCTATGTTTGTATCTATTGCACCTTCCATGTTTGTGGGTGCCGGTATGCTTATGATTATGGATGCCTCCATCAATATCACCATGGAGCCATTTCGTGCTCTGGTGGCCGATCTACTCCCATCCGAACAACGTACATTGGGCTTCTCCATACAAACTGCTCTTATTGGGATAGGAGCATTTTTTGGTTCATGGCTTCCGTATGTTTTAGCCGAATGGCTGGGCATTTCTAAAGTTGCGGCTGAAGGACAAATACCCGATAATGTGATTTTTTCGTTCTATATAGGGGCAGTCGTTTTGATGATAACCATACTTTGGACAGTTGTCAAAACAAAAGAGTATCCCGATGAGGTAGAGACTCGAGATGTTGTAGATTTTGAGCCGGAAGAAAAGAAATCTTTTTTCGTTTCGATAGCTCAAGATATAAAGGAAATGCCCAAAACGATGCGCCAATTAGGCATTGTTCAGTTTTTCTCCTGGTTTGCACTTTTTTCGATGTGGGTATTCACCACACCTGCAGTAGCCGTACATATTTATGGCACCAGCATTGACGATACTTCTTCGCTACTTTATCAAGAAGCAGGCAACTGGGTAGGTATCATATTTGGTATCTACAATGTGGTTTCAGCCATTTATGCATTTTTCTTTTTACCCAGGCTGGCAGCCTATTTCGGCAGGAAAAACACACATGCAGTTTCATTAGCATTGGGCGGACTGAGTTTTATATCCATCTTTTTCATTAAAACACCGGAACTTCTTTTGCTGCCTATGGTGGGAATAGGAATTGCTTGGGGAAGCATTTTGGCAATGCCTTATGCTATTCTTGCAGGTTCGTTGCCTGTCAAAAAAATGGGTGTTTATATGGGACTGTTCAATTTCTTTATCACACTTCCTCAAATTGTAAATGGAGTTTTTGGCGGTCCAATGGTAAAAAGACTTTTCAATTCGCAAGCTATCTATGCTTTGGTGTTGGCAGGCGTGTTGATGCTTGTGGCTGCGCTGGTGGTTCGCTTTGTGGATGATAAGGATGATGTGTATAAACTTAAAAGACAGGTATGAGGTAAATTAGGAGGTATGGGGTGTGAGGTATGGGGGAATGTGAGTTTTTTAGAATTAATTAATTGCCAGCTAATTACTAACTAATTACGAATTACTAATTACAAATTGCGAATGAGAAATTGTAAACCGCACATATTATGAATATTAAATATTGCACCTTAATTCCGATTATCGAATCTCGAATCCTATTTCTTTTGCAATTAAAAAACCTTATTTGTATTTTTACACGAACCTTAGTAATTGATAATAAACCAACTACCCCAACCTTATT
>JAQVGF010000007.1:0-25415 GCA_028696875.1 Dysgonamonadaceae bacterium | reverse complement strand
GTGGATTCAAAAACTAAAATAACTAATTAAACAATGAAAAAGATATCGATTCTCCTGTTTGCAACTCTTTTGTTTGTTGCCTGTAAAACGAATAACAGAGCAGAGCCAGCAAAAATTGTTGATGGCGAACATGCCGGTTGGGTATATGATGCCACCATCTATGAAGTGAATGTGAGACAATACA
The DNA here is from genome assembly GCA_028696875.1 of Dysgonamonadaceae bacterium. Taxonomy (GTDB): domain Bacteria; phylum Bacteroidota; class Bacteroidia; order Bacteroidales; family Dysgonomonadaceae; genus UBA2632. Next base: position 25,231 of record JAQVGF010000007.1, on the reverse strand, counting down.
CGCCTGAAGGCACTTTTAGTGCATTCGAAGCACACATACCCAGACTGAAAGAGTTGGGTGTGGATATTCTTTGGTTTATGCCCATACAAACTATTGGTGAAGTGGAGCGAAAAGGTTCGTTGGGCAGTTATTATTCCATACAAAACTACACACAAGTAAACGAAGAGTTTGGCACTTTCGAAGATTTTAAATCGGTGGTGGAGAAAGCACACGCCTCGGGTTTGAAAGTTATTTTGGATTGGGTGGCCAATCATACTTCGCGCGATGCGGTGTGGTTACAAAATGATGCTTGGTATGTAACTGATAGTCTTGGCAATGTAGTTGCTCCTTATGACTGGAGCGATGTTGCCAAACTGAACTATGAGAACAGCACAATGCGCAATGCCATGCTACAAGATATGTTGTGGTGGGTGCGCGAAGCCGATATTGATGGTTTCAGATGTGACGTGGCGGGTGAAGTACCTACCGATTTTTGGGAGCGCGTGGCGGACTCTATCAAAACTATAAAATCAGACATCTTTATGTTGGCAGAAGCAGAAAAACCTGAATTGAATGACAAAGCTTTTGATGCCTTCTATGCTTGGGATTTTCATCACAAAATGAATAGTGTGGCACAAGGCAAAGAGAATGTTGATTCGTTGCGTGCATCACTGAATCGAATAAACGATAATTTCCCACCACGAGCAATACCAATGTACTTCACTTCCAATCATGACGAAAACTCATGGAGCGGAACAGAATTTGAACGTATGGGAGATGCAACTTATGCTTTTGCAGCACTCACGTACGTTTTGCCCGGGATGCCATTGATATACAATGGTCAGGAAATTGGATTCAACAGACGCTTGGCTTTTTTTGAAAAAGACAGTATTGATTGGACAGCTCCAAATGAACTGTCTGCAGATAAAAAGCATAATCTTACGAGCTTTTATAAATCGCTCAACGCACTGAGAAAATCGAACCCTGCTCTTTTCACGCAAGAGAAAGGCGGTGAAATGGTGGAAATTGTAAATAATCATCCCGATAAAGTATGGTCGTTCAAACGCGTGAAAGGGGAGAACGAAGTTCATTGTATTTTCAATTTTAGCGATGAGGAGGTTGTAGTGGAGTTTAAGAATGAAGTTTCGGGAAAAGAGTTTAAAGAATTTATGGAAGGAGAGCCAAGTTTCGGTATGAAATCTACTGCTTTGATACCTTGGGGATACATGGTTTTTTATAATTAACCCTATTAAAACACCTCTACGGCAGCAGTTGACAGTAGTTAGTGCACCTTTCGGAGCTGAAAGATTTAGTTTTTAAATACTGTTTCTCTCTCCTTTTATTAACTCAATCTGTTCGCCTTCGTAAAATAGACTTTTGACAGTAAATTTTGTAATGCGACGAATAAACATTCTATCCGTCGCAAATTATGCAGTGAATAGAGTTTCTCTTCTCCGATGCTTAAAAAAAGACCACCCAAGCAGCAACACAACTACTTGATTGGTCTTTTTAAAAACAAGTTATTCCTTAATACTTATAAAACCCTTCCTTAGTCTTTCTCCCCAACAAATTGGCCCGCACCATTTTTCGAAGTAGGGGATGAGGACGATATTTGTCATCGCCAAATTCAGTGTGGAGCACCTCCATAATTGCGAAGCATACATCCAAACCGATCAGGTCGGCCAATGCGAGAGGTCCCATGGGATGTCCTGCACCTAATTTCATGGCTGCGTCTATTTCGTCACGCGAAGCAACTCCTTCTGCAAAAGCTCCTATTCCTTCGTTCACTAATGGGATAAGCAATCTGTTTACTACAAATCCCGGTGCTTCATTAACTGTGGAGGGAACCTTTCCAATCTTTTCAGCAAAGCTGTGAATTGTGTTGTGAACTTGCTCATCAGTTAATTGACCCTTTATCACTTCCACCAATTTCATTGCATGCACAGGATTGAAGAAGTGCATCCCTATTACCTTATCGGGACGATCGGTAGCAGCAGCTATCTCTGTTATTGACAACGATGAAGTGTTGGTTGCCAAAATTGTTTCCGGTTTACAAACCTTGTCTAAAGTTTTCAGCGCTTCTTTTTTGACCTCCATATCTTCTGCAATTGCCTCTATCACAAGGTCACAATCTTTGCAATCTTCATAATTCAGTGTTGTTGTTATTCGCTTACTGATGGTTTCTTTTTCAGCTTCATCAATTTTTTCTTTCTCAATTAGGCGGAGCAAATTCTTATTCAATCTGTCGTGAGCCCGCCCCAAAGATTCCACAGAGCGACCTTTCCACAATACTTCATAACCCGATTGTGCAATCACCTGCACAATGCCTCCACCCATAATTCCGTTTCCTACTACACAAATTTTCATGTTATTCTATCTTTTAGATTAAAAGGAGACAAGCTTTTGATCTTCTCTAAAAACTTATTTTCCTTCAAATATTATTTTCTCTTTCTTTAAAAATGCTTGCATACCTTTCTTTTGATCTTCCGTTGTAAAGCAACGTGCAAAGAGTTCTACCTCTATGGCTATGCCTGATTCTATGTCTGTGTCTACTCCTCTGTTTATTGCTTTTTTGGCATATTGTACTGCCAGCGGGGCACGCGATGCAATCATTTGTGCCATCTTTTGCGTCTCTTCCTCCAACATTTCGGGAGAGGTTATTTTATTGATCAATCCAATTCTGTATGCTTCTGCTGCATTAATTACTTCACCCGTAAAAATTAGCTCCTTTGCTTTTCCTGTGCCTACAAGGCGAGATAGGCGTTGTGTGCCCGAGAAGCCCGGGATGATTCCTAAACTTACTTCGGGTTGTGCAAACTTTGCTTTTTCTGAGGCAATGCGTATATCGCAACTCATGGCCAATTCGCATCCTCCGCCCAAAGCGTAACCATTGACTGATGCAATAACAGGGATATGGAGTAGTTCTATCCTTCTGAAAACTTCTGAACCTAATTCTGAGAATGCTTTCCCTTCTGTTTCATTTAAGTTGCTCATTTCGGAAATATCAGCTCCTGCTACAAATGATTTCTCAACACCAGTGATGATGAGTACACGAATATTTTTATCATTTTCAACTGTTGTGAGTGCTCTGTTCAATTCATGAAAGATCTTAGTGTTCAAAGCATTCAATGCTTTTGGATTGTTTATCTGAACAGTACAGATATGTTCTTTAGTTGATATATTTAGATAGTTGAATTTCTTATAACCTGTCATTTTCTTTTATTATTGTTGATTTGTACGTATTTTTTTCAATCGACGAGTCAGTGCAGGAACAATTTGATTCAGATCGCCAACAATACCCAAATCTGCCACATTGAATATGGAGGCGCCCTTGTCTTTGTTTACTGCAATTATATATTCAGATTCTTCCATTCCTGCTAAATGTTGCACTGCTCCCGAAATACCAAGAGCGAAGTAAACATCGGGACGTACAGTTTTGCCTGTTTGTCCTACTTGTCTCTCTTGCGGAATTAATCCTGCGTCAACCATAGCTCTGGAGGCAGATACTTCGGCTCCCAATACTTTGGCTAAGTCGCTTAATGCTTCAAACCCTTCAACACAGCCAACGCCGCGTCCACCCGAGACTAAAATGTCTGCTTGTGTGATATCGATCAAGCTCTTTTCTTCCTTCACATTTTCGAGAATACGCACTTTAAACTTAGATTTATCAAAATCAACTTTCACCATTTCAATTTCACCTTGTCTGGTTTCATCTTTTGGTTTTGTGCGCATCACTCCGGGGCGAACTGTTGACATTTGTGGACGATGCTCTTTGCAAATAATGGTTGCCATCAGATTCCCCCCAAATGCAGGTCGTGTCATAAGCAATTCTTTTTCTTCCGAAATGGCAAGACCCGTACAATCAGCCGTCAATCCTGTGCCAATTCTGGCAGATAATCGTGGCCCAAGGTCACGCCCAATAGTTGTAGCCCCAAACAGAAAGATATCGGGATTGCGCGATTTCACTATTTGAGTGATTGCTTGCGTGTAGGGTTCAGTCATGTAATATTCCAACGCGTCATCTTCCACGCACAATACTTTGTCTGCGCCATAAGCAATCAACTCTTTGGCTTTTGATTGAATGTTGTATCCCAAAAGCACTGCAACTACTTTTTCGCCCAATTCATCGGCCAATTCGCGTGCTTTCCCCAGCAGCTCTATCGCTACGCTTTGTATTTTGTTTTCTCTTTGTTCTACAAATACATATACGTCTTTATATATTGATTTGTCCATTTTCTTATTTTAAATAATAAATTTTTCCGTTAGTTTCTCTAAAATTATATCCACCGCTTCTTCTGTATCTACTTCATATATTTGCCCAGCAGCTTTTGCTCCTTTCGTAAATGATTTGAAAACACGAGTAGGCGAACCTTTTAATCCTAACTTAGTTTGATCTACTTCAATATCGTCGGCGCTCCACACTTCTACATCGCGTGTGTATGCTTCAACAATTCCTCGCACTGTCATATAACGAGCATTTCCTGCTGACGATAGAACTGTGAGCAAACACGGAGTTGATACTTCTACCATCTGGTAGCCTTCCTCTGTAGATTTTTTTATCAGGAGTTTATTGTTTTCCTTGACGGTAAGTTCTTCTACATAAGTCACTTGTGGTATGTCCAAATGCTCAGCAATTTGTGGTCCCACTTGAGCAGTGTCTCCATCAATGGCTTGACGACCTGTAATTATTATATCGTACTCTGACGAGCGCAAAGCTCCTGCAAGAGCATACGATGTTGCTAACGTATCTGCACCAGCAAATTTTCTGTCGCTTAAATGTATTGCCCTATCTGCACCCATGGCATAAGCCTCTCGCAATATATCGTCCGCTTGTGGCGGACCCATTGTAATGACTGTGATGTGTGCGTTGTGTTTCTCTTTTAATTGTAGTGCCATTTCCAATCCACCTTTGTCATCAGGATTCATAATACTTGCTACTCCTTCCCTGATAAGCGTTCCTTTTACGGGGTCAAGTTTTATCTCAGTGGTGTCCGGCACTTGTTTTATGCAAACTGCTATTTTCATTGTAATAAATTTATTATTTTAATAAGTTTGATGCAATAACCATGCGTTGTACTTCAGATGTACCTTCATATATCTCCGTTATTTTGGCATCTCTCATCATTCTTTCTACAGGATATTCGCGTGTGTAGCCATAGCCACCGTGAAATTGAATTGCTTTATTAGTCATCTCCATTGCAAGCTCAGAAGCATACAGTTTTGCGTAAGCAGCGTCAACGGTAAAAGGCATTTTATTGTCTTTTTTGAATGCTGCAGATCGGATGAGCAATCTTGCTGCCTCAATTTTCATCTGCAGGTCTGCTAATTGAAATTGTGTGTTTTGAAATTTTCCAATTGGTCGCCCAAATTGCTTTCTCTCTTTCACATATTTCACCGTTTCGTCCATAGCCCCTTGTGCTATGCCCAAAGCTTGTGCAGCAATGCCAATTCTCCCTCCATCCAAAGTCTTCATTGCTATGCTGAATCCTCTATTTTCTTTGCCTAAAATATTTTCTTTGGGTACCATGCAGTTTTCAAAAATGAGTTCACAAGTTGCCGAACCTCTGATACCCATCTTCTTCTCTTTTTTTCCAATTCGAAATCCCGGGGAATCTTTCTCTACAATGAATGCAGTTACTCCGCGAGTTCCCAGCGACCTGTCTGTCATAGCCATTACAATAAAAACATCAGCATAGGTTGAATTGGTAATGAATATTTTTGTACCGTTCAGAATGTAATGATCGCCATCCAACAGAGCGGTTGTTTGTTGTGCTGACGCATCTGTACCCGCATTAGGCTCTGTAAGACCAAAAGCGCCCAACCATTTACCACTTGCTAAGTTAGGTAGATATTGTTCTCTTTGTTCTAATGTGCCAAATTCATAAATGGGCGAAGCGCACAACGACGTGTGAGCCGAGACTATTACGCCAGTTGTGGCACATGCCCGAGAAAGCTCTTCTACTGCTATTGCATATAACGAGTTGTCGCCTCCACTTCCTCCATACTCAATGGGAATAGGAATTCCCATGATTCCAAGCTTAGCCATTTTTTCAACGGTTTCCATCGGGAATCTCTCTTGTTCGTCCACTTCAGCTGCTAAAGGGCTTACTTCTTTTTCAGTAAACTCTCTCAGCATCTGCCTAAATAGGATTTCTTTTTTTGATATTGAAAAGTCCATAGTGTTAGTTTAGATCATTAAGAAGCTTATGCTTCATTTTAAATTTTCATCTGTTTATACTTTCATCTCTTTCAAGTCCGATGAAAAGATTAGTTTTGCTTCAGTGGCTTCCTGAACTTGTTCTTTGGTAAATTCAGGGTGCAGTTCTGTCACAAGCAATCCTTTATCGGTAACTTCTATTACACACATTTCGGTAACAATCAAGTTTACTTGCCCTTTTGCCGTTAGGGGCAACGTGCATTTTTTCATTATCTTATGATTACCTCTGGCGGTGTGTTCCATGGCAAGTATTACTTTGCGGGTGCCAATGAGCAGATCCATTGCTCCACCCATTCCGGGTGTTCTTTTTCCCGGGATAATCCAGTTGGCAAGATCACCTTTTTCGTCCACTTGCAGTGCACCCAAGATACTCACGTCCACATGTCCACCACGAATAATGGCGAACGACATGGCGCTATCGAAACTTGCTGCACCTCTGCCTGCAGAGATAGCTCCGCCTCCGGCGTTAATTAAGTTGGGATCTTCTTCTCCCTCTTTTGGAGTAGGTCCCATTCCTATTAAACCATTCTCCGATTGAAGTATTACGTTCACATCTGGCTTCAAATAATTGGGTACAAGAGTTGGTAGTCCAATGCCCAGATTCACAACGTCGCCGTCATGTAGTTCAAGAGCAACTCGTTTTGCAATTATTTGTCTCATTTCATTTCTGTCCATGATATTTTGTTTTTGTGTTTCTATTTCTATCTGTTATTATTGTTCCTGTAATCGTCTATAGATTTCTTGTGCCAAGAAAGATGCTACATCATCGGCATAAGTGTTCATCCCAAAACCTGCATCGTAGCCCAGTTCTTTTGCCAATTCATGGGTAATTCGAGGCCCGCCACAAGCAATGAGCATTGTTTCTCTCAATCCTTCAGCTTCCAGCATCTCCACCATTTCCACCATGTTGCTGATGTGTACGTCTTTTTGTGTTACTGTTTGGGAAACAAGCAATGCATCGGCTTTGGTTTCTATTCCTTTCGCTATGAGATCTTCGTTCGCAACTTGACTGCCCATATTTACTGTTTCAAACATCTCGTATCGTTCCAAACCGAAATGGCCTGCAAATCCCTTCATATTCATAATGGCATCAATGCCTACAGTGTGAGCGTCAGTTCCGGTACTGGCACCTACAACAACTATTTTGCGACCAATCTTCTCTTTTATGAATTCGTCAGTTGTTTGCATATCCCACTTTGTAGAAGTTACTTTTGGTACATGTATGCTCGTGTAATCTACGCTTCCTTTGAAACTGCCATAGCAAACAAAGAAGGTGAAATCACCCGCCAACTCTTTATGATATACTATTTGCGGATTATCAAATCCCATTTTTTTCATCAATTGTTTAGCAGCTTCTACTGCTTCGTCACCTGCCGGTACGGGTAAAGTAAAGCTCAATTGTGTTTTTCCATCGTTTATTGTGTCACCATACGGTCTCACTTTGGTGAGATCCAATGTTTGGTCAAAATCGTTTTTGTCTGTTTGATATAATGCTTCGCTCATATTGTCTGTGTTACTTTTTCATTAAAACTAAAAATGGATTGTAGTAATGCTCTCCTTTCGATGATACGCCTCCCAGGCCTTTTCCTCCATTCTTGGGGCGTTTCACACCACCGAATATACCTTCTTCCAGCGCAGTGAACAATCCTTTTGTTTCTAATTCTCTCAATAATTCGATTGTCTTGTTCAACACCTCTTTTGCTCTTTGTTGGATAATACCATCTTTTTTAAATTCCACTTCATCGCCAATATTACGCATATTATTAAAGATATATTTTGCATTTTCAATGGAGAGATATCTATCGGACATAAAAGGTGTATGTATCGCTTCAGTAGGCATTCCCAACAATTGAATTCCTTGCGATGTCCAAATTCCTATCATATTGAAAAGAGCATCTTGCAAATGACCTTTAAATATATTGCCACTCATAAATTTTGTTGGAGGCATATATTTAAGCGGTGCTTTGGGGAATATCTCACGAATCATTTGAGCTTGAGCCAACTCTAAAAGGAAACCATTCTCCAAATCCGGATCCATTTCAAAAGCGTGTCCCAACCCCATTTGCTCTTCGGGCAATCCTGCCATAAGTGCCAATTGTTCATTGATGAAGTCGGATGCAAGCACTGTGTGCGCTTCCTCCACTGCGTCTGCAGTTGTGAGGTAGTTGTCTTCGCCGGTATTAATGATTACACCTGCAAAACCATTGATTACTCGCGACATGAATTGGTCTATCATCGTGCGCTGCATATTGATATCTCTGAAAAGAATACCATACAATGCATCGTTCAACATTACGTCCAATCCCTCCAATGCTCCCATGGCAGCTATCTCGGGCATGCATAGCCCGGAACAGTAATTGCATAAGCGAATGAATCTTCCAATCTCTTTTCCCACCTTATCTAACGCTTCGCGCATGATGCGGAAGTTTTCTTGTGTGGCGTAAGTGCCGCCAAATCCTTCTGTTGTTGCGCCGTAAGGAACATAATCCAGCAGACTTTGCCCGGTAGTACGTATAACGGCTATAATATCTGCTCCTTGATGAGCAGCAGCTTCTGCTTGTCTCACATCTTCGTAAATGTTTCCTGTTGCCACTATCACATAGAGATATGGTCGTGCTCCTTCGCCAAGGGTTGCAATTTGCTCTTCTCTATGGGTTCGCTTGCTTATAATGCGCTCCATACTTTGGTTGATATATGGTTGAAGGGCTTTCTCTATCTCTTCTTTTGTGTGATAAGAGTAAGAGGTTATATCTATGTTCTCTTTTACAATTTGTTCTGCTATCTCTTGAGGCGTTTGTTTTGTCTCTATCACAGCATTGCCAATAAAGAAAAGTGCACCTTGATCCACAACTCCTTTGCTCGTTAGAGCATCCACAACAATGTTGGGCAGCGGCACACCATTCTGGTCGGTATCATTTATTCCAACCAATCGACAAAGCGTTCTCTCAACGGAGACGGTTGTGTAGTTATCTACAAACGACTGTACGCTCCGGGCAATCTTGTTTGCCAGGTCTCTGGCTAATTGTACGTCATCAAAGTTTATGTTCAATTTGCTTTGCTGCATATAAGTTCTGGTTTGTTTAATCGTTTAAATAAGATTTTATTCGGTGCAATAGGTCGTCACTTATTCCCAATATTTCCGCTATATAGATAGCTTCGTGTGGAACTTCATTTTCGTGACTTTCTTCCAGCGAATAGTCTATGTAATTATTAATATTGTGAATATCTATTTTCACATTTTCATCTTTCAGTCTAAATCCTCTCACTCTTAGTTTGCGACAAGGTATGTCAATAGTATAATGGGTGGTAATGAGTGAACTCACTTTGTGTTCACTCAAAAAGTTGAGCACTCCTGCTACTATAGCTTTACCTTCGGTAGGATTGGTGGTACGAGCCAATTCATCAATTAGTACCAACAAGCTCTCACCTTTTTCTATCTGCTCAATCATCTTATTGAGGCGAATCATTTCAGCAGCAAAAGAGGAAAGTCCGCTCAGTTCGTCTTGTTCGTCGGTCATGCAGCAAATTATTCTATCTACGGGAACAATTTTGGCTGACGATGCAGGCACGTGAAATCCAAATTGCGCCAAGGTTTGAATCAGTGCAATGCTTTTGAGCAATACAGTCTTTCCCGTCATGTTAGCACCTGTGATGAGCGTTGGCATAGCGGGTATGGAGATACTCACAGGTTGAAACTCTTTTCCTTGCTTTTGCAAGGAGCTTTCAATTTCAGGATTGAACAGTTCACTCAAAAAGGTTATTTCTTCGGTGAATGTTGGTTTTGTTAGTTGTAGCTCTTTTGTAAGATGCGCTTTCGCAATTAACAAGTCGAGTGTTGCTATTTCGTTGAGCGCACTCTTTAAATCGACGCCGTAGGGCTGCAATTTTTGTGTTAACTCTCTTCTAATCTTATCTTCTTCCTCTTTTTCTTTCAGTCGCAATGCGTTTATCTCATCATCAGTCGCTTCAGATTGGTTTATCTTGCTTATCTCCGATCGAATTGAAGTAAGAGTGGGCGAGTACTCATCGTAAATATAGAACTGAGGAATCTTTTTACTTTGAGGATCAAGAATTTCTATTGTGTTTGTAAGATCAGGAATTATTACAAAAGAGAGCTTCAATTTTTTTACTTCTTTACCGATGGAATCGGCTAAAATAGCCAAATGTTTCACTTCGAATAGCTCTATATCATCAAGTATGGTATTGTATTTCAACCTTGAAATGGTGCTTGCTATATCCCGTAGTTCACCCATTTTCATTTGAATGAGTGCAATTTTCTGAGAGAAGGCTTCCTCTTTCATCCCTTCTATCAGCCATTCAGTTTTCTCTATTTCACGCTCTATATCTTCCGAAACCTTTAGAAATGGCAAAGCATACAGAATTCTTCTTCCTGCGGAAGATTGAATGTTTAGTGCATCTATCACAAACTTAAAACCACTAATATGAGCTATAGCTTCTTTTATTCTCATTCTCTAAACTTTAGGCTTGAGTCGTCCTTTTGCAATTCCATTACATCGTAAACAGGTATATTGAGTTCTTCCTCCAATGCTTTTTGCAATGTTTCTGTGTTTAGCATCAATCCATTGGGTGCAAGTGGATTGATAGTTACAGCTATTAGTTTGTTCTTGAACAAACTTTTCATTGTGTTTCCACCTTGCAGAAACGCATCGAAGTTGAGTTGCGAAGCAAACACCTTAGAGAAGTCATGAATGATCAACTCTACAGGTCTTTTGTGTGTGCGCAAACAGTTGATTAGTTTATCGCTCACTGCACCCGCAACATACAATCTTGTGCCAAATTCAAAAATATCTCTCTCGCTTTTATCTATCATAAATACCGATTGAATATCCAAGTCGTGTAATCTGTTCTCTTTATCTATTGCCCATATGCCACTTTTAAGAGCTTGCAATTGCTCAGACAATTCTGCATCTACAGGTTCTAATTCTATCAACTGTTTCACAAAAAGCGTTTTTCTCACCAGTTGTGGAATATTTGCTGAAAGTGCTGCACCTGTTGCCAATATCATGGCATCTGTCACTGCAGGAGAGGCCAAGCTCAATCGGGAGAGTGCTCCATCCACTATGGTTGTGTCAACATCCCATTTGCTCAGGTTACTAATTAATTTTCTTACACCTACGGTGTCCGATGGTCCCGATAGTATAACTTTTCCCTCGCTCAATGCTTTTGCTATTACCAATCTGCCCATGGCAGTTCTGTGATTGCTAACATCAAGGATCTCAGCAGTGAGTCTCTTCTCAAAGAAATGTTTTTCGGAAGTAACGAATATTACTCCTTTCGAAACAACTATCTCGGGCTTTTGCGTTTGTGTTACACTGTCTATTCTTTCTCCATCCAAACCTATGGAAGTTATTGCAATCTGTTTCTGTGATGTTCTCAATCGTTTCAAAACGTAGTTTAGTGTCTCTGTCTTGCCTGTATTCTTTTCCAGACCTACAACAGAGATACTTTTATGAGTAACTACATCTTTAACGAAAGGCATACGCGTTTTAGGTTAATGCTGTGGCTTTATTCTCGCTTTTTTTCTGGTTTCGATTTTTCCGATTTAAACTTTGAGGTTCTATCGAAAGTTTTTCACCTGCAAGCAAACCGGCTATTCCTTCTTTAGTTTCCTCTATGCAATCATCACATTGGCAGTTATCTTTGTAGTCCATTGGTTGGGTGTAAGTGCTAATTACTCCTTCGTAATTCCTCACTACTACTCTACTGGGCGATTGCGAAATCAAATAGGTGGGCATTACAGGTATTTTCCCTCCTCCACCGGGTGCATCTACCACAAATGTAGGGATGGCCAAACCTGAAACATGTCCACGCAGATTTTCAATTATTTCTATACCTTTAGAAACGGATGTTCTGAAATGACTGATGCCTCTCGATTGATCACATGCATATAGATAATAAGGGCGCACTCTTATTTTTAGTAAATCTAAAACAAGCTTCTTCATCACATGGGTGCAGTCGTTAATACCTCGTAGCAATACTGATTGGTTTCCTAAAGGAAATCCGGAATCTGCCAGTAGAGCACATGCTGCTGATGATTCAGGTGTAATTTCATTGGGATGATTAAAGTGGGTGTTTATCCACAATGGTTGATATTTCTTAAGCATTGTTACCAGCTTTTCGGTTATGCGTTGTGGCATCACCACAGGTGTGCGTGTACCGATACGTATAATTTCTACATGAGGAATTGCACTTAGTTTCGAAAGAATGTACTCCAATTTTTCATCACTCATCAAAAATGGGTCGCCACCCGATAGCAATACGTCTCTCACTTGTGGCGTTCGTGCAATATAATCTATGCATTGGTCTATTTGTTCCTTTGTACGCGATGCATCACGTTGCCCTGCGAATCTGCGACGCGTACAATGTCTGCAATACATAGAGCACATATCTGTCACTAAGAATAGTACTCTATCAGGATAGCGATGTGTTAATCCTTCCACTGGCGAATCTTCGTCTTCATCCAAAGGGTCATCTAAATCAGAGTCGCTTATGAATAGCTCTTTTTTGGTAGGGATAGATTGTTTGCGTATGGGGCAACATGGATTCTCTTTGTCAATCAGGCTAAGATAATAGGGTGTGATGGCCATGCGCAGCATTTTCAGAGATTTTCTCATGCTCTCCTCTTCTTCTTCTGTCAAATCAATGTACCTTGTTAGTTGGTCCACTGTTTCAACTCTATTTTTAACCTGCCAATGCCAATCGTCCCATTGTTCATTGGTTACTTCAGGGAAAAATTCATTTCTTCTATTTTGCTTCATGATTTAAGAATATTTTTTTAGGTTAAGATCGTGGTTTTTTCTATGCATATAGTTCGTTAAATATGTTTCTCAGTTTTTCAGATTCTCTCAACGCTTGTAAGGTTATCTCGGCGTGTCCTTTGGTATATCCATTTCCGATAAGCATTGTCACATCACTCCCCACTCCTTCTGCTCCAAGAGCAGCTTTTGTGAAGTTGGTAGCCATGGAGAAGAAATAGACCGTACCCGTATCTTTTGTACACAATATACTGGTCATCTCTGTATCGGGAATGTTTACATTGTTGATGGTAAGGTCACACATTTCACCATTGGTCACCTCTTCTATTAGTTCTAATACTGACACAGGTTGTGTGGCATCCACAGGGAATACATAATCACAAAAATCAAGCGCCTTCAATCTATTGGTACTCCTTTCCGAATGTGTGAGTCCAATCACTCTGCCAGTAACTCCCGCACGTTTCTTTGCTTCATAACAACAGAGCATACCCGATTTACCGCCTGCACCAATGATGAGAACTGTATCGCCCGGTTTCACTAATTTTGCTGTTTGAGCGGGTGCTCCTGCCACATCCAATGCAGAGAGTGCAAGGTTTTCGGGAAGATCATCCGGAATTTTCGCGTAAATTCCACTTTCAAAAAGTATGGCTTTTCCATCTATATCCACTTGATCAATATCGGGACGTATCTCTTTTATTTTATCAATACGTAAAGGCGTGAGTGACAATGAAACCAGCGTTGCAATTTTATCACCTATCTTCAGATCGATTTTATCTATCAATGCATCGCCAATTCTCTCTACTGTGCCCAACAACATGCCGCCCGAACCTGTCACAGGATTACGGTGTTTACCTTGTTTGTCGACAATATCCATCATTATCTCAGCAATCTTAGCTTTGTCTCCACCCGCTTGTTCCTCAATCTGAGTAAAGCTTGCCGAATCGATGTTCAGTGTTTGCACATCAATTAAAATTTCATTGTCATAGATTTCGTCCATGTTGTTATCCAACTTATTGGCTGGTTGGGGCAATACGCCTTTAGGCGATATTACACGGTGAATGCCGTATTTATTCCCTTTTTTCATTATTTTTTGTTAGTGTTTTGTCGTTTTTGTTGATGGTGATATATTGCAATAATTATCTGGGTTTTAGACCTAATATTTCCCGTGCCTCCGCAGGATTGGCTATTTCACGCCCGAACTCTTTGGCCAGTCGCGCTACTTTCTCTACCAATTCACCGTTAGATTTGGCCAATACGCCACGCGATAGATAAACATTGTCTTCAAATCCTACCCTCACATGTCCACCATCTATAATAGCAGCTACTGCAAGTTGCATTTCGAATCGTCCCATTCCGGCAACCGTGTATGTAGCATCTTCCGGAATACTTCCACGCATAAAAACAAAATCGCGCAAAGTACCACTAATACCTCCATTCACTCCCATCACAAAATCGAAATGCATGGGCGTTTCTATAAAACCTTTTTTGTGAAGACGCAATGCCATATCAATCATGCTTTTGTCAAACACTTCTAACTCAGGCTTAATGCCCAACTCAATCATCCGTTTGCCGAAATATTTAATTGTGTTTTCAGTATTGATAAATATCTCATCGCCTCCAAAGTTCAATGTACCACAATCAAGCGTCGCCATTTCTGGCATCAATTCTATTGGTTGCAAGCGTTCATCGTTGGTCATTCCAACTGCTCCACCCGTTGAGGGTTGTATAATTACATCGGGGCAAGCAGCCTCAATAGCTCGTATCACTTTTTCGAATCTATCTCTATCTTGTGTAGGGGTGCCATCGTCATGGCGTACATGCAGGTGTATTAAACTTGCTCCGGCATCGTAAGCCGATTTTGCTTCTCTCACGCACTCTTCCACAGTGTAAGGTACTGCAGGATTGTGTTCCTTCATTACTTCGGCTCCACAAATGGCAGCCGTGATTATTAGTTTTTCCATTTTGGTTTGTTTTTATTGTTGATAAAGAAAATTCATGAATTTTCTTTACTCGTGATTAATTCTTTGATTCGCCTTCGGTACAACACAAGTGCCACTTGCTTTGCAAACAATAACGGGCTCTTCCAACAGGTCGGCAGCTGAAACTGATAAATCGGTTCGAGGAGTGATCACCTTCGTAGCAGTAAAAGTCATTTTGCGCGATGAGCCTCCCACCTTAGTTATAGTACCGGTAGCTTCAATAAAATCGCCTGCAAATACGGGCGCCAAAAACTCAACACTGTCGTAGGCTACAAACAAACCTTCGTCGCCATCATTTCTAATCAGGAGTTCAGTGGCAACATCGCCAAATAGTTGCAGCATCTTTGCACCATCTACCAAGTTTCCTCCATAGTGTGCATCTTGCATGCTCATGCGTAGTCTAATCATTGCTTCTTTCATATTTCTTTTGGTGTTTCTATGTTTAATATTAGTTTAGTTTTTAGAAATGTCTATTACTAATTATTTCGTTTTTTGTCATTGATAAGAAAAGGACAAAGACAAAGCTTTCGTCTCGCCAAGGCGTGGTGAAATCAAGGAGTCTCGCCAAGGCGAGATGACTGTTTCAAAAACGAGAGTAACGCAGTATTTGTCCTTTTATTGCAAAGACTTGTTTTATTGTACTATATAATCTACAAAAATAAACGGCGTATGCACTCTCTCCGGGTCAATATCTCCTACCTCTTTCAAGGTATCCACTTCAGCAATTACCAAGTCTGCGGCTGTAGCCATTGTGGTATTGAAGTTTTGCGTAGTTCCCAAATAGATCAAATTCCCCGATCTGTCGCCTATGCTTCCTTTTATAAGAGCCACATCTGCACGTAGAGGTTTTTCGAGGATATACTGTTTTCCATCCACTTCAATAAGTTGTTTGCCTTCGGCAACCACCGTACCAATGCCTGTTGGTGACAAAACACCCCCCAAACCGGCACCTCCGGCTCTGATGCGTTCGGCTAATGTGCCTTGTGGACAAAATTCGACTTCGAGTTCGCCTTTGTTCATTTGTTCCTCGGTGAAAGGATTGGTACCAATGTGCGAAACAATCACTTTTTTGATCTGTTTATTTACAATTAATTTTCCACATCCTTTGTCCGGAAAAGCAGTGTCATTTACGATTAAAGTTAAGTCCTTAACCCCTGATTTTACTAATTCATCAACAAGTTTTTCGGGAGTTCCATTCGATAAAAAACCACCAATCATGATGGTCATGCCGTCTCGTAAGTTGGCAATTGCGTTTGTAGCAGAGCTGAGTTTACTCATAGATATAGTTTGTATTAAATATGTTTCTATTGTTAACAACAATGAACTTTTTTGCGTCCATAAAGGTAGTGATTATGTGAGTAAATACCTCATATTATGTGGGCTGTTTACTTATTGTAAGAAAGGTTTGCAATGCACCAAATATCAAATAAACAATAAATAATAGCTTTTATTGACAAATAACAGCAAGGTATCACGAAATAAAGTTTTCTGTCCACAGAGTTACTCGTTAGGATAGCATTTGTTTTATTGAAGATAAATCGTGGAAAATAATTTTTTAACTTATTTTGAAGAGATTATTGTATTCACAGGTTAGTTCTTCCCTAAATTTAAGGTGCGCAATTTCTATTAACATCGTTGCGAGAAGTGATGACGAATATCAAGCATGTACAACAATACTAAATTGAAAGGGGACAAGTTAGGAGCAATACCATATTCCGTAATGATACAATCAACATTATTGCGAGAAGTGATGACCATGGCGCATTGCGATAAAAAAGTTACAATGCCTAATATCTTTCCACCTGCCGTCGTAGATGGAATGTCGATAATTGATTTATCTCCTTTTTAGAGACGTAGTCCTTGAACATAATCTGCTTGACTATTCGTGTAGCTGTATTAACGTGAACTGGTTAACTTGGATGCTACCTGTAAACCATAATATTGAGTAAGAAGAAGTGATAATTGTACGTGTAATTCAGAAGATTTTTATACTTTCACAATGCGTTTAATTAAAAAACCCGATTTATATTTTTTTGAACTGTTTTTGGGGTTTTCTTGTACACTCACATGCGCCATTTAACTGACATTCAATTATTTATGTATTAAGTGGATACGTCTGTGTTGATTGATGTTTTGATAATAAGGAATGTCAGAATTACATCAACAAAAAATGAGTGCCTTTGTTTTATAAAAGAAGGTAATGTATAAAATCTGATTCGTAAACATCTTTCAGTTATTTACGTTTTAAACATAAGAACAATGGAACAGTTGATAAAATAAGAAACAATTTAATTGACAAAATTCTCTCGATTAGAGACAAAGAAATTTCTGAGCCCCTTGATAAACTTGTTTCGTCAAGCGTATCAGATATTATAGAGCTGACTAATGAACAAAAGGAAATGCTTCAAATGAGTGAAGATGATATCCAAAATGGTCGGTTAATTTCTCAGGATGAAATGAATAAACGAAATCTTGAATGGCTCAACGGAAGATAATTTGGACTAATTCTCTATAGCAAAGATACAAACAAAATTTACTGGGTCGCTGTTGTCAATCATTTCACTTTTCAATTAAATTCAACTCCGGCAATCACTATCGCAAACTCCTATCAGCCAGTTCTACTTTATCAAAAAACCTCTTCTTCTCCTTTTCCGACAAAAAAGATGACGTAAATGAGTTTTTCACCAAAATCAGAATATCATCTTTTGTGAGATTTAAAGCATGCGCAACTTCCAGGTAATTCTGATTAACATATCCGCCAAAATAGGAAGGATCGTCTGAGTTAACGGTTACCATTAAGTTCTTGTCCAACATTCTTTTCAACGGATGGTCTTTCAAGTCGGACACCACTTTTAGTCTCAAGTTGGACAGGGGGCAAACCGTTAGCGGTATTTGTCTTTTCACTAATTCGTCTATCAGCTTTTTGTCGTCTATCGATCGCACACCGTGATCTATGCGCATAACATTCAATAAATCCATTGCTTCCCACACATATGCTGCAGGACCTTCTTCACCGGCATGCGCTACAGTAAGAAATCCTTCTTTTTGTGCACGTTCAAAAACGTTGGTAAATTTGCTGGGAGGATTACCCAATTCGGATGAATCCAAACCCACTCCAATAATTTTATCTTTATGGTCCAACGCATAATCCAGCGTTTTCATCGCTGATTTTTCGTCAAGATGACGCAGAAAGCACATAATAAGGTGTGAACTTATATTCATCTCTTTTTCGCCATCTTCTAATGCACGAATAATCCCGTTTACAATAGATTCAAACTTTACCCCTCGTACAGTATGCGTTTGTGGGTCGAAAAATATTTCGGTGTGCACCACATTGTCCTCATGTGCCTTTTTGAGATAAGCCATTGTAAGATCGTAGAAATCCTCTTCTGTAAGAAGTACATCGGCTCCGGTATAATAAAGATTCAGGAACTCTTGCAAGTTGTTGAAGTTGTATGCCGCTTGCAATTCCTCAATGCTATTGTATTTTATTTTCACGCCATTTTTCTTTGCCATGGCAAACATGAGTTCGGGCTCCAGCGAGCCTTCTATATGAAGATGCAATTCTGCTTTGGGAATAAGGCGGATGTAGCGCTTTAATTCTTCTGTCATGTTGAAGTTGTTAGCTGTTTAGATTAGTGACTCACTGTTTTGAATTGTTATATTAACACGAAGAGTTATATTTTGTTCTTTAGGATGCGAAATACTCTTTTTATCTCTATTTTTGTAACAAACAACCCGAAGAATATCTTCAAAACATCGCATTTCCGATTCCAGAATTGCTTTTTGAACTTCGCTCATCGAAGGTGATAAGATTGCTGTCTATTATGGTGCAGACGATATTGTTGTGGGTGTAGCATTTGGTTATATAAGCGAAATTATAGAATTTATGAAAAAGAGATCCGTTTGATCTTTTTTTTCAAAAAAGATTAAAAAAATAAAGTTTCATACTCATATAAAATGCATTTTTGTTGTGCTGTTTTTTGCTGCAACCACTCTTCTGGCACAAGAACAGCCTGTTGATTTAGTGAATCCATTTATTGGATCAGACAATTACGGAACTACCAATCCCGGTGCAGTACGTGCCAACGGAATGATGTCTGTGGCACCTTTCAATGTGATGGGATCGGACTCAAACAGATTTGACAAAGACAAACAGTGGTGGTCAACTCCCTATTCACATGTAAACTCTTTCTTTACTGGATATTCGCATGTCAACTTGAGTGGAGTGGGATGTCCCGATTTAGGGTCGCTGTTGTTGATGCCTACCACAGGGGAATTAAATGTAGATTATAAAGAGTACGGAAGCGACTACTCAAACGAAACGGCAGTTCCGGGATACTATTCTAATCTATTGACCAAGTACGATATCAAAACCGAAGTAACTGCTACTGATAGAAGTAGCATTGCTCGTTTTACTTTTCCGAAAGGCGAAGCCAACATTTTGATGAATTTGGGTGAAGGTCTTACCAACGAATCGGGCGCTTGGATACGCCGTGTGAGCGAAACAGAGATTGAAGGGATGAAAGTGTTGGGAACTTTCTGCTACAATCCACAAGCAGTTTTTCCCATCTATTTTGTGATGCGCGTAAGCAAACAACCTGCCACCACCGGATATTGGAAAATGCAACGCGAAATGGAAGGAGTGGAAGCCCAATGGGATATCCATAGCGGACAGTATAAATTGTATACGAAGTATGACAGAGATTTGGCGGGTGACGATATTGGTGCATATTTTACGTATAATGTTGAGGAAGGCGAAACCATTGAGGTGCAAATAGGAGTATCGTTTGTGAGTACTGAGAATGCGCGAGAGAATTTAGAAAAAGAACAACCTGAATTCAACTTCGAGAAAGTGAAGATGGAGGCTTATGAAGATTGGAACAGAGAACTTTCACGTGTGATAGTGGAAGGCGGAACTCACGACCAAAAAGTTGTGTTTTACACCGGATTGTATCACACACTTATCCATCCCAACATATTGAATGATGTGAACGGTGAATATCCGGCTATGGAGACAGGCAAAACAATGAAGACCGATGGAACCCGCTATACAGTATTCTCGTTGTGGGACACCTACCGAAATTTTCACCAATTGCAAACATTGCTCTATCCCGAAAAACAGATTGATATGGTGAACAGCATGGTGGACATGTACAAAGAGAGCGGCTGGTTGCCTAAGTGGGAATTGTATGGAAGAGAAACATTAACAATGGAAGGAGATCCGGCAATTCCTGTAATTGTGGATACTTATCGGAAAGGATTGCGCGATTTTGATTACAATACTGCATACGAGGCAATGTATAAATCGGCAACGCAAGTTGAGGACAACTTTTTAAGACAAGACAACAAAGATTATCTCTCGTTGGGATACGTCCCATTGCGTTCGGAATTCGACAATTCTGTTTCGCATGCACTTGAGTATTATATTGCAGACAATGCATTGTCTAAATTTGCCAAAGCATTGGGCAAGAAGGATGATGCCGAAAGATTTCACAAACAATCGATGAACTACAAAAAGTATTACTCCAAAGAGTTTATGACATTTCGTCCGTTGTTGCCCAATGGAGAGTTTCTTTCGCCATTCAACCCGAAGCATGGCGAAAACTTTGAAGAGGTACCCGGTTTTCATGAGGGAAGTTCTTGGAACTATTCGTTTATGGTGCCTCATGATGTACCGGGATTGATAAAACTGATGGGAGGTGAGAAAGCATTTGTAAAACACCTTCAGCAAGTATTTGAAGAGGAGCATTATGACCCAACCAATGAACCAAACATCTCTTATCCTTTCTTGTTTAGTTATATAAAGGGCGAAGAGTGGCGTACCCAGAAGCTGGTGAGAGCGTTGATACAAGAGTATTTCAAAAACTCACCCGATGGATTGCCGGGCAATGATGATACGGGAACAATGTCGGCTTGGGTAGTGTTCTCCATGATGGGTTTCTATCCAGACAATGCAACAGATCCATCCTATACATTTGCGTCTCCTGTTTTCGATAAAATAACCATAACGCTCAACCCCGACTTTTATGATAAGAAAGAGCTGGTAATTGATACTAAGAAGAGAGATCCAAATGCGCAGTACATCAACGAAATTACTGTTGATGGAAAGAAATGGAAAGGATATCGGATATCGCACCATGATTTGGTGAATGCGGAGAAAATTACGTTTGAACTCAGCACTAAAAAGTAATTTTTGCCTTTTCTTATCACTATAAAAAATAAATCACTGTTTTTCATACTGATAACATCGCTGGCGCGAGTTTGTAATTAGTGTCTGCCGTAGGCTTATAAAATTGAAAATTGAGAATTGAGAATTGAAAATAAAAAAAGAATTCAAGGAGTGGAAAGTAACACATTTGATTTATTGAAATAAACTTATCTTTGTAATAACAGATTGGACCAGATTTTATTTCACACACGCAAATCTTCTAAAACAGGTGATTATAAATAAAAATAGAATACCTTTACACCATGACAAAAAGTGATTTAATTCGTTTAAATAAATATATAAGTGAGAGCGGTTTGTGCTCTCGTAGAGAAGCCGACAGGTTCATTGAACTAAAAAATGTAACTGTTAATGGCAAAACTGCAGTATTGGGAGATCGCGTGGGTCCCAAAGATGTTGTGAGAGTCAATGGCGTTGTGGTTGAACCTCGTGCAAAAGAGGATGAAATATACATCCTTTTCAACAAACCCGTGGGAGTTACCAGCACAACTGACTCTGCAGACAAGGACAACATCATTAAATATATCCGATATGGAGAGCGTATCTTCCCGGTGGGAAGATTGGACAAAGATTCACAAGGTTTGATTATTCTGACCAGTAACGGCGATATTGTGAACAAGATTCTTCGTGCGGGTAACCAGCACGAAAAAGAATATGTGGTAACTGTTGACAAACCTTTGACAGAGCAATTTATAAGCTCCATGAGTTCGGGTGTGCCCATTTTGGGTGTAAACACCAAGAAGTGCAAAATACATGCTGAATCTAAGTTCGTTTTCAGAATTACATTGATTCAGGGAATGAACAGACAGATTAGGAGAATGTGTGAACACTTTGGATACAATGTCCTGAAGTTGGAACGTGTTCGTATTATGAACCTTAGCGTGAAAGGAATTCCATTGGGGGATTATCGCGAGATGAAACCTCAAGAGTTAGCTGAACTCAAAGAAATGATTGAAGGCACCGAAGGAACTATCGAACCGCTCAAAATGACTAAAACTCCGGGTCTTAAAGATGCCGAGAGATCCATGCACATTGCTCGTAGTTTGCAACGCAAAACTGCTCCTACTGAGGAAAGCTCATCCAAAGATCGTAAGAAAAGAACTCCAATCGTGAATCCAAAAAGTGCAGCAAATAGAAAGTCTGCTACTCCTAAAAAAGGTGGCGGAGCATCTAAAGGAAGAGGTGCAGGTGGAGGCAGGTCGAGTGGTGGTCGACCAGGTGGGAATCGTTCCGGTGGAAAACCAGGTGGTCTTGGCAAGTCTGGTGGAAAAAGAGGGAAGAGATAGAAAATATCTATGAGCTTTGCAGCATAGCGAATTTAAAGCAATTCCATAGAAATATGATTACCCCTATTTTTGTGTTTAATAGCAGAGTGTTTATTCATTTCCATGAAGATTCCCTCCGTTACCATAAATTCATTGGATAAATTATTCATTATCGGAATTGGTTTCCTTGTTTACATCACTTTCTGAATCTTTTCTTTTAGTAGGATGTTTTCGTGCAATAAAAACTTTGTTTACCCTTTTTTCTGCACCGGGTGCTTCCTCACTATTTTCGCTTTTCCTCTTTTTCAGATCAACACGTTTTCTTTTTTGTTGATAATCTTCCGGATCTCTCTTTATGAAAACCGGACGATTGGTTGCGTCATCGTAAACAACTTTTTTGCGGTCGTATGATTTATAGTCTGAATGCGACTTCCTGTCTCTATCACTTCCTCTGTTTCTATCTCCGGAAGGACCCTTATCTTTGTCCCAACGGCTCCCTTTTTCTTTAAAGCCACCTCTTTCTCTACCTTCGTCTCTGCTTCTTTTGCTTCCTCTGTTACTGCTGCCTGCTCGGTTTGCGAAATCTTGCTTAAACTCTCGTTTGTTTTCACCAATCGATCTGTTGTCACGATCATATCTTCTCGCGGAGACTTCTTCTTTTTTTCGATCATCTCTTTTGCCGGCAAAAATCTCGTATTTACGCATTTCACACTCTAACGGTCCGTTGAAAAGGAAGAAACGCTCTGCGGGCTTTAAACCTATATTATCAAAATTTTCTTTCTTAAAGCTGAGCACATACGCATCATATCCTGCAAAAACATGCTTCAGGCGTTCGCCAATCATGTTGTAAAGAGCTTCAATATCATCAACCCTGATACGCTCGCCGTAAGGCGGATTAGTCATTAGAATGCCGGCAGGTTCGGGTGCCTTCGTGTATTGTTGGAAAGGTTTTATTTCCAGTGTTATCTGATTTTTAAGTCCGGCATTCTTTACATTTTTTTCCGCAATAGAGATTGCTTGTCCCGATATGTCCGTACCAATTATTTTATAATCGAAGGTTTTAGCTCCGCTATCGTCGTTATATATTTCACTGAAGAGATCTTTATCGAAATCGTTCCATTTTTCAAACGCAAAACTATCTCGATGAATGCCGGGAGGTATATTGAGCGCAATCATGGCTGCTTCAATAAGCAGTGTTCCCGATCCGCACATGGGGTCAATGAAAGTCGATTCCCCACGCCAACCCGATTTTAAGATCATTCCTGCAGCTAACACCTCGTTCAGCGGAGCATCAGTTTGAGCAATGCGATAGCCCCGTTTGTGCAACGATTCGCCCGAACTATCAAGTGACAATGTGCATTTATTGTGCGCAATGTGAATGTTGAACATAAGATCGGGATTGGTTACACTTACGGATGGACGTTTTTCGTATCTCTCGGAGAAATAATCTACTATTCCATCTTTCACTCTGTAGGAAACAAACTTTGAGTGACGAAAAATGTGAGAAAACACCACTGCATCAATTGAGAAAGTTTTGTCTAAGGTTAAATATTGCTCCCAATCAATCTTTTTTATCTCTTCGTACACTTCGTCGGCATTGTTTGCCACAAATGTATGAATAGGTTTCAGAATACGTAATGCCGTCCGGCAATGTAAGTTTGCTTTATAAAGTAATGCGTTGTTGCCGGTAAACGAGACCATACGTATACCTGTTTCAACATCATTGGCACCTAATTCTATTAATTCTTCGGCAAGTACATCTTCAAGTTCAGCCATCGTTTTGGCCACCATTTGAAAATTTTCAGTTCTCTTCATCAATTTCTCTCCTCAATTTTATGATGCAAAGATAATGATTCTCTGATTATAAGCATTGATTTTTTCATATTTTGCGAAACTCTCCCTAATTCTTATCTTTGTTTAAATTTCATACAACATATCTATGACAGAAATAAAAAATATTGTTTTCGATTTTGGAGGAGTGCTTGTCGATTGGAATCCTACGTATCTTTACAGCAAATTGTTTGATAACGAAACAGAGATGAACCATTTCCTGGAAAATATTTGCACACCGGAATGGAATATCCGGCAAGATGCCGGACGACCTTTGGTGAAAGCAACCGAACTATTGCAAGCGAAACATCCGGAGTACAAAGAACTTATTGGACATTATTATGGCCGTTGGGATGAAATGCTGGGCGGTGATATAAAAGAAAATGTTCGAGTTTTAGAAATGTTGAGACCTAAGTATGCACTCTTTGGATTAACTAATTGGTCGGCGGAAACTATTACAATTGCCTATAACAGGTATGATTTTTTCAAACATTTTGATGGAATTGTTGTTTCCGGTGATGAAAATATTGTAAAACCCGATCCAAAATTATACCAAGTGCTCCTGAATCGGTATAACTTAAAAGCCAATGAGTCGCTCTTTATTGATGATAATTTAAAAAATATTGAAATTGCCCGCGAAATGGGATTTCATACAATTCATTTTACAGAGAATGTAGATTTGGAAAAAGAAGTGAGAGATAGAGGATTACTGTAACACACATTACTCTTTGGTATTTTCAACGATCTTCTTGCGGAGGCTTAACCACCTTCTTGCGAGGCTTAAATATATGCAATATTCTCTTAATACGAGAACGGCGGATTCCAAAAAAAAGATTATCTCTCATCAATAAGATTGAATAAAACTGTGGATTTTTCTTTGCTGCCAAAGCATATTGTTCAGCCATTAACGAAAGTGCAACGGGCTTATTAGTCATTTTCTTTAGATTGGAGAGTCC
>JAQVGF010000121.1 GCA_028696875.1 Dysgonamonadaceae bacterium | reverse complement strand
CCATTGTAATTATCTGAGCTTTTAGTGTAGTCAGAATAGTTTGTGAAGAAATATCCTATATTAAGTTGTACACTTTTTGAAATGTTTACTGCGCCTCCAAATCCAAGTGAATAGGAGTTTACAGAAAAGCTAAGGTCAGATTGAAAACCATCGTCCAACCCATAGCGAGTAACTTGGCCTCCCATACTAACCAAGAACATATCGTCTATGCGATACTCAATACCAGCGAGGTATTCATTTGTGTTTCCAGTCAAATATTTTTGCTTTCCATTTGCCATTGAGGCATCTTTATCAAAGAAATAATGAAACCCAATACTACCAGTCAAGCTTGGCAGTATATTGTAGGATGCGCCAATAGTGAACAAAGCAGGTATATCGTAATTGGTGTTTACACCATCAGCAAACATGCCGGTATCATCTATAGATGTTTTGTTTTCTATATCCAAAGCTGTTTTAAATTCGTATTTAACTCCTATATTAAGATCTTTATGAGAAAGGTTAAACCCAAGTATTGGAGCAACTCCCCAACCCGATTGTTTGCTTTCTAAATATGCCCCATCAACAGCCATCTTAGTAGGTAGTACCAACTTATCTTTTGATTCTTGTGGAATTCCATCACTACCATTTATCAATCCAAAAATAGGTGTTGGGTCCATAAATCCACTATTATCAGGAATGCCAATTGCCATTAATCCTTTTGCATCTACATCCAACTTTAGATCAGTGAGATGACCTATGTATTCATTATCGACAATATTTAAGCGAAAGCCTCCATATACCGAAAACATTTCGTTAATTTTATAAGCGCCGCCCAGTTGAGCTCCATAGATGTAATTAGCACCCTCCATAAATTGATTTACAGAATAACCTTTTGATGTGAGCGACGCTCCCGGAATTGCACCTGCCAATCCTGCTCCAAATTGATTGACTACAGGTACAAGTGTCGAAATTTGTGATTCGAACGAAGGCAGACCATTATCGAATGTGGCTTTTCCTCCACCACCTGTCACTGCAATACTTCCGGAAAATGCCCATTTACCCATTCGATATACACCTTGCAGGCTTGGTACTATTGGAGCCGATGTTGTTCCTATAAACTCCTTAGAGTTTGTACCGGTCATTGGAGCGAAAGTGGAAGTTATAATACGTTCTTGAAAAGCACTTTGATTGCTAAATGAAAAGTGAAGACCTTCGGGCAATTTGATTGTCCCTGCAGGATTGTAATATGCAGCATCTGCATTAGTTGAAGCATCTAATGCCATTATACGAGCAAATCGTGCACTTAAGTTTGTGTTGGTTAATATACCTCCAGCAAAAATAGTTGTTGTAGTTGCTATTGATACTATCATTAGCGCTAAAAAGTTTTTAAGCCAAGTAAAGTCTTTCATCATTAAGTTTTATTTTTGTATTTTATGTGTTTAAACTGCACATTATTTATAAAGATGTGCAAAGATAATTATATTTAGAGAAATAATAACTTTTTGCATATCATTTTTCTAAATAGAAATTTATGGTTTTTATCAAAAGAGACTTTAGAAAAGTGGTTCATATTTGATGTTTTTAGATGTTCGTATTCTTTTTGTCATAATTTTATTGGTTGCGAATCCTTCTTTTTTGTAGAATCTTAGAGAAGCAAAACATCGAGTTCTACTCTTACCTAAACTGTACATGTATTAATACCAACACTAACATATCCCTCATTTCAACTTTTAACTTTTAACTTTTAACTTTTAATTCTTCACTCTTAATTCTTAATTTTCTAACCTATTTCTTATACCTCAACAACCTCAACGCATTAAGAACAACTACTAAGGTAGAACCTTCGTGAAATACCACCGCAACTGCCATATTGGCGAATCCAAAAACAGTTGCCGGAATGAGTAGAGCAACTACACCCAGACTAATCAAAACATTCTGTTTGATGATACTACGTGTTTTGCGACTCAGACCTATGGCAAAAGGCAAAACGCTAAGTTTATTGCCCATCAGGGCAATGTCGGCAGTTTCCAGCGCAACGGCAGAACTGGCAGCTCCCATAGCAATTCCAACCGTGCTATGAGCCATTGCAGGAGCATCGTTAACGCCATCACCCACCATCGCAACTTTAGTTTGGTTTTCTTTCAGTTTTTTTATAGCATCCACCTTTTCCTCCGGCAACAAGCTACCCCACGCTTCCGTTATACCTATTTCACTTGCAACTGCATCGGCTACTTTCTGATTATCGCCCGTTAACATAATCATTCGGTTGATTCCTACTTTTTTTAGCTCCTCCAGCGTGGCTTTAGCTTCAGGTCGTGGAATATCCATCAATGCAATAATTCCTACATAGGTATTGTTGCGACGTACAATCATTGTGGTGTTACCTTTTTCTTCTAAGGCTTGCACTTGTTCTCTAATATATGAAGAAGGTCTTTTATTGTCAATGCCTTCGTGCAGCTCCAGATTTCCAATGTATATATCGTCTTCTTCTAAGGTTGCTTTAATGCCTTTGCCTAATACTGACTCTAAGTTTTGAGCTACCGGAAAGCTAATTCCGTTCAACCGTTTTGTGCCATCTCTAACAATTGCTTTAGCAAGTGGATGGTCACTTAAGCTTTCAACTGCCACGGATATTTTCAACAACTCTTTTTCATCGATGCTGTCTAAAGTTATAACGTGAGTTAGTTTGGGTTTTCCTTCTGTGAGTGTTCCGGTTTTATCGAAAGCTAATGCTCGTAAAGCACCCAAGTCTTCCAGCGGTCTTCCTCCTTTTATGAGCACTCCTCCTTTTGCGGCACGCGCTACGCCGCTAAGCACAGCGCTGGGTGTAGAGATGGCCAATGCACAAGGACTGGATGCAACAAGCACAGTCATTGCACGATAAAAACTATCACCAAAACTTTCATTGATTACCAGAAATGCGCCTAACAACAAAACCACCAATCCCAAAACTGCAGGAACGAAATATTTCTCAAACTTGTCTGTAAATCGCTGAGTGGGCGATTTATGTGTTTGCGCTTCATGTACCAGTTTTATAAGTCGAGAAAGCGTAGAATCTTTTGTCTCTTTAATTACTTTCACTTCCAGTGAACCGTTGCCGTTTATGGTTCCTGCATAAACCCTGTTTTCACTTTTAATATCTTTCTCTTTCGAATAATCAATTTCTTTGTTTTCTACTGCAATTTTATCCACCGGCACACTCTCTCCGGTAATGGATGCCTGATCCACACTGCTTTGCCCTTGCAGCACAACACCATCCACCGGAATTTTGCTGTTTGGTCTTACTACAATTATATCATCAATAGCTACTTGATCAATGTCAATCTCTTCGGTTTTACCGTCGGTTTTTCTTAATGCTGTTTTAGGAGCCAGTTCGGCTAATGCTTCAATTGATTTTTTAGCCTTATTCATCGCATAATGTTCCAATGCATGTCCCAAGCTAAAAAGGAACAAAAGCAGTGCGCCTTCTACCCATTTACCCAATATAGCTGCTCCGATTGCTGCTACAAGCATTAAAAAATCAACTTGAAATCCACCTTTGAGAACACTTTCAAATGCTTCTTTGGCAGTATAAAATCCTCCAAAAAAATAGGATGCGATATACAGTATCAAGCTAATCAGAAATGGAACTCCATTTATAAAAGATAAACCAAAGCCAAGAGCCAGTAATACACCTGAAATAATAGAAAAAATCAACTCGGTATTTTGACCAAATACTCCGCTGTGAGTATGTGTTTGTTCGCTTTTATGATGATCTTTCTGTTTTGTTTCTTTTCGGATAATCTGCAGGTATCTTTCTACCTCAACTGTTTTATCAGGGACAGAGAGTCCTTCTTTTCGTAAAATATCAATTATTTGAATCTCATCAAGAAGCTTACGATCAAATTCTACACGTATCATTCCGGATGCAGAAACAGAAGCTTCAATCATCCCCGGTAAGTTTTGAAGTGTTAGTTCGATGGTGCGTGCGTGACGCGTATGTCGCACTCCATCTACTTCGATAAGTTGATGACCAATTTTTTCTGTAATGGAGGATCCAACTTGTTTTGCAATTGAACGAATACGACTGATGGATATCTTGTTGGGATTATAGTGGAAACAGAGTTGGGGCACGCCCGTATCTTCGTTTTCTGCTACATGTACTTCTTCCACACCACTTCTATCTCGAAGAATCTTTATGAATTCTTGTACACACGGATCTTTAGTATCAGGGATACCGGGTAAAATGTGAGGGATATCAATTTGGAGTTTCTTCATATTTTTTGTTATAAGCACTATGATTAAAAGCAAATTGGAGCGTTTCTTAATTGACAAATATACAATATTTATTGTGAAATAATTGAGTAAGACTAAGAAGAGGTCTAATACGTATTGGTTCTAAATAATTTATAACTCAATCTCGTGGTTTATTTAATATGTAAGCATCAGCTTTACAATTAAAGTTTGTTTCTATTTCTCAAACAAAGAAAAAGCAACACAAAACAGACTGTTTCCAAGCAGTTAGTTCTTTCACACGTTTAAATTTATCAAGTTTTTTGTGTAAGTTTGTAGATTGGTTTTTATTGAATCAAGGACAATTTAAATTACAATTACTATCCGATGAGCAATCCCAAAGAAATAGATATAAAAGGCGCACGTGTAAATAACCTCAAAAATGTTGACGTAAAAATTCCCCGAAATACTTTTACGGTAATCACCGGACTTTCGGGTTCGGGAAAATCTTCGCTGGCTTTTGATACTTTGTATGCAGAAGGGCAAAGACGTTACGTAGAAAGTCTTTCGGTGTATGCACGTCAGTTTTTAGGGCGAATGCACAAACCCGAATGTGACTCCATAAAAGGAATACCACCGGCCATTGCAATTGAGCAAAAGGTGAATACCCGTAATCCTCGCTCCACAGTTGGAACTTCAACGGAGATATACGATTATCTTCGATTGTTGTATGCCCGCATTGGCAAAACAATTTCACCCGTTTCGGGTGAAGAGATAAAGAAACATTCTGTTGGCGATGTAGTAGCAAGCATGAAAAAACATCCGGAAGGAACGCGCATGGCTGTACTTACGTATATTCAATTGCGGAGCGAACGGACATTGCGGGAGCAATTGGAGATTCTTCAAAAAGAGGGATATACGCGTGTGGAGTTTGAAGATGATTTTTATCGAATTGATGAATTCCTGTTACGCGAAGCGTTGCCCGAGAAAGATGAGGTTTTACTGGTGATAGACAGATTAACCACAGGTTCCGATAAAAGTACAATCAGTCGGTTTTCGGATTCTGTGGAAACAGCTTTTCTGGAAGGGAATGGAGAATGTATCATAAAATATTGGACCGAAAAAGGAACAGATAAAGTTTTGTTTTCCAATCGGTTCGAAGCTGACGGTATTGTGTTTGAAGAACCATCGGATTTGATGTTTAGTTTTAATAGTCCGGTAGGTGCTTGTCCCAAGTGCGAAGGATTTGGGAAAGTGATGGGAATTGACGAAAATCTTGTTGTTCCTGATAAGAGTCTATCGGTTTACGAAAGTGCAATAGCTTGCTGGCGAGGAGAAAAAATGGGCGAATGGCGAAAAGAATTTATCGATAAAGCCTGGAAGTATGATTTCCCCGTCCATCGTGCCTATCAAGATCTTTCAGATGCAGAAAAAGAGTTGCTTTGGAAAGGGAATCAGGAGATTTATGGCATCGATAGTTTTTTTAAAATGTTAGAAGATAATCTTTATAAGATTCAATACCGGGTGATGTTGGCACGTTATCGCGGCAAAACTACTTGTCCTGTTTGCAATGGAGCACGTTTGAAAAAAGAAGCATTGTATGTGAAAGTTGGTGGCAAATCAATAGCTGATTTAGTATTGATGCCGGTTTATAAACTCAAAGAGTTTTTTGATACGCTAAAACTCGATGAGAATGATGTTGCCATTGCAAAACGATTGTTGGTGGAGATACAAAATAGAGTGCAATTTTTAATGGATGTAGGTCTTTCGTATCTCACTCTTAATAGGTTGTCTAACACTCTGTCGGGAGGCGAAAGCCAGCGAATAAATATTGCTTCCTCTTTAGGAAGCAGTTTGGTTGGGTCGCTGTATATTTTGGATGAACCCAGCATTGGACTTCATTCGCGCGATACGCACTTGCTCATCAAAGTGTTGAGAGATTTAAAAGATATCGGTAACACAGTAGTGGTTGTAGAGCACGACGAGGAGATAATTAGAGCTGCCGATTACATAATCGATATTGGGCCGCTCGCCGGACGTTTGGGTGGCGAGATAACTTATCAGGGCGATGTGGATAAGCTGGTTTCATCGTCCGATAGCTATACGGTCAAATATCTAATTGGTGAAGAAAAGATTGATGTTCCCTCTCTCCGAAGAAAGTGGAACAATTACATAGAGATAAAAGGTGCGCGTCATAACAACTTAAAGAATATAGACGTAAAAATACCATTGGGTGTAATGACTGTTGTGACAGGTGTTAGTGGTTCTGGAAAATCATCGTTAATCAATCATGTTTTTTACCATGCATTGCAGCAAAAGATTAATGGTGTTTCTACCGAAAAAATTGATTACAATGGGATCGATGGCGATTTCAAGCTCATAAATAGAGTGGAACTGGTGGATCAAAATCCAATAGGGCGTTCTTCGCGTTCCAATCCGGTTACTTACATTAAAGCATATGACGAAATTCGCAAACTGTTTTCTTCGCAGCCTTTGTCAAAACAGATGAATTTCACACCCGCTTTTTTCTCCTTCAATGTTGAAGGAGGAAGGTGCGAAGAGTGTAA
>JAQVGF010000006.1:25310-29427 GCA_028696875.1 Dysgonamonadaceae bacterium | reverse complement strand
TTAATATTCACTTTTACTTTAATATTCACTCTGTTTTTGTTACATGTTTGCTTATGTAAGGTTGCGTGCTAAAACATCCTCCACATTTAATCCGTTTCTTACTACATATTCTATTTTTGATTGTATAAATCAGAAAAGAGTTTCAATAGTATTATCATAAATTTTTCGTCATAAAGTTATTAAGACTGATGACCAGAATTGTGGTTTTAAAATCTTTCGTTGTTAACTACTCAGTTTTAATTTACTAACCGTTTTTTTGTTGTTTCTGTTACTAAAAAATTAACTGACATCACAAATATAAATTAAATTATGACACAAGCATCATTTTTAACAATAAATTTTCAACATTTCTTTCGAAATTCGAATTTTAAGCTGCAAAGGTAATGGTTTTTTTGTAACATAATGATACAAAACGGACGAAAATTAATATTATTAGGTATTTCAATAGGTTTTTTATAGTCAAAAAGTATGCTAAACGCCCCTCTAAGACTTCAAACAGATTATTTGAGTGGGAAGTGATAAAAAGTACTTTTATTTTTTGTTTATTTTATCAGCGCTCTGTTTTGAGTATTATATTTGGTAATACCTTCGGAGTTTTTACACCTATTATATATAGGTGAGAAAATTGAATAAAAAGTATAAATCAAATAAAAGGCTGCTCTCAACTGAGCAACCTTTTAAAATAGTAAAGTAATTTTTTAGAAAAAAAACGAAAACTACCAACCTGCATTTTGCTGTGCAGAAACTGTTGAGTTTCTTATCACATCGTCTTGTGGAATAGGCCACAAAAATCGTCTGTCAGTGTAAGGAATGGGAGAAGTGAGAAGTAATTCTTCTCCAACAGATGATTTTGTTTTGGACTAAGTTCTATTAGATCGTTGTTATAATATCCGTTTCTAATTTGTATTTGCCAGAAAACGATTGTTTCAAAAGCAAGGGTAATCAGTATTTTCCGTTTTTTCGCAAAAGCTAATTCATTCTTTAGGCTAAACTCTTTTAAAGCGTTTAATTTCTCAGACGTTGCAGTGAAACTGGATTACGGTTGTACAAAAATAATTATCAGCAATAAACAGAATCTTAGAGACACAAATACTGTGTTTAAGACGTAAAGCATTACACCACTTCAAATGCTCGTCCACATTTCGCATCACGTTTTCGCATCACGTTTTCGTATACCTCGTATCTCGCAACTCACAACCCAAACTTATAGCCACTTACATTTCACCTCAGAACTTGACCAAAGGGCGAACAC
Organism: Dysgonamonadaceae bacterium; assembly: GCA_028696875.1. GTDB lineage: Bacteria > Bacteroidota > Bacteroidia > Bacteroidales > Dysgonomonadaceae > UBA2632. The sequence goes on along the minus strand of JAQVGF010000006.1, from coordinate 28,175 downwards.
GGAGGTATCGTCATACATTACATACAGCCCACACACCAACAGACCACAAAACTCATAACCCACAACTCATAACCCATAACCCCTATTTTCTAATTTAATTTTACTAATTTTGCAAAAACTCATCACATTGCAATGACACCATTTCTATATCGCGTAGCGAAAAGATTCTACACCTTATATGGTGATAGCTTACACAAGCACACTTTCGTTTTCCCAAACAGACGAGCAGGACTATTTTTTCAAAAGTATTTAGCCGAAATAGCGGACAAACCGCTTTTTTCACCGCAGGTAATTACTATTAATGAGTTCATTGAGCAGCTCTCCGATTATCAATTGGCAGATAAGATAGAATTGCTGGTGATGCTTTACGATCACTTTATTGCGCTAAGCAAATCGGAAGAGTCGTTCGACGACTTTGTTTATTGGGGCGAAATGCTATTGAGCGATTTTGACGATGTGGACAAATACATGGTAGATGCCAAGCAGCTTTTCACCAATGTGACCGACCTGAAATCAATTGATGACCACGCAACTTATCTCACCGCCACTCAAATTGCCGCCATTCGGCAATTTTGGACCAACTTTATGCCTTATGACTCCAGCGACAGCAAAAAGAAGTTTATGGAGACGTGGCAAGTATTGTTTCCGCTCTATACTCAGTTTCGCGAAGAACTGCAAAATAAAGATCTGGCATACCAGGGCATGATCTACCGCGATGTGGCTGAACGGGCTAAAAATAAAGAGACTCTCAATCTTCCCGATGGGGAAATAGTATTTGTTGGGCTGCATGCGCTTTCAACATCAGAAATAAAACTGCTCCAGTATTTAAAAACGAATGGTAATGCCGATTTCTACTGGGATTACGAATCGCCTTTTGTGGATGATCCGTCCAATAAAGCATCGGTTTGGGTAGAACGCAACAGAACGTTGTTTCCGTCTAAACAGACGATAGAGTCGCCCAATTTTGATCACAAAATTAATCTCGAAATCATGGGAATCCCCTCGGGTGTGGGTCAAGCCAAACATGCTACTTCTATTTTGAATCGACTGATTGACGATAAAAAAATCCCTAATCCATCGCAAGCAATTAATACCGCCATAGTTCTTCCCGACGAGAGTTTGCTGTTGTCCGTTCTCTATTCGGTTCCCGAATCCATTGGTAAAATTAATGTGACGATGGGGTATAGCTTGACGCACTCTGCCATATCGGGATTGATAAAACAATTATCTGATGCACAACGGAAAGTGCGTATGAGTGATGACAAGCGGCACTACTATTTTCGGTATGTGATATCGATATTGAATAATTCGTTGGTGAAGATTGCTGCAAAGGAAGAAGGAGAAAAGTTGAAGGCAAACATACTTGCCAATAATCAGGTAATGGTTCCCGAGGATGAATTGCAGGCACATCCACTGTTGCAATTTATTTTCCGACCAATTGACAGTTGGCAGGATATATCGGAGTATTTGAAGCTGATTCTGACTTCGCTATATGGTTACCTAACCAAAGAAAAGCAGGAAGAAGAAGAAACAGAGGCAGAAGAACAAACCTACGATGTGGAACCGATGGATTTGGAGCGTGAGTTTGTGGTGCAATACTTTAAAACCATCACGCGATTGGAGGAAACACTGAAAGATGCAACCGTTACGATGAGTTTCGACACCTACTTTAAGTTGTTAGATCGTTTGGCACAATCGCTTAGCGTTTCGTTTAGCGGCGAGCCGTTAGCGGGATTGCAAATTATGGGCGTATTGGAAACACGCGTGTTAGATTTTGAGAACATCATTATTCTATCGATGAACGAGGGAGCGTTCCCGCTCAAAAAGCCTACCAACTCTTTTATCCCTTATACATTGCGTAAAGGTTTTGATATGCCCACATTTGAATATCAGGATAGTATTTTTGCTTATCACTTCTATCGCATGATATCGAGGGCAAAAAACGTCTATTTATTATACGATACTCGTTCGGAAGGATCGCAATCGGGCGAAGTGAGCAGATATTTCTATCAAATAAAATATCTCTACCCCGATCAGTTTAATCTGAACGAACGACTTTTCACCTCTCAAGTGAAAGCTCCACAAACGGAAGCGATTGTAGTGGAGAAAACAGATGCGGTTTGGAAAAAACTGAGTGATTTTTTAGAGGGAGGTGAGCGTGCTTTATCGGCTTCGGCATTCAATAATTATATCGATTGTCCGTTGCGTTTTTACCTGATGCACGTGGAGGAACTTTCGGAAGAGGAAGAGGTGGAAGAATCCGTGGAATATGCCATTTTTGGCTCCATTTTACATGAAATAATGCAAATTATTTACGACCGATACAAAGGCTCCACCGTAACTGCTTCCACACTGAACGAAATTCGTAAGAATGATGCTTTTCTAACAGAAAAGCTGGAGCAAGCTTTTGCGAAACTATATACCAAACAGCCCGATAAGCCAAAGCCGCTGAAGGGCAATAACTATTTGGTGGGCGAAACATTGCGCAACTATATCAAACAAGTGTTGGCAATTGATGCACGTCTGGCTCCTTTCAATTACATTGACTCAGAGTTTCGATTTAAAAAACCGCATAAAGTGAACGAAGGCTTAGCTGTAAACTTTAAAGGTAGCATCGATCGCATTGATGCGATAAATGGCACCACACGCATTATCGATTATAAATCGGGGACAGGCGATTTAAACTTTAATCAGCTTGAAGATCTCTTTGATTCTTCAAAAGATAAACGTCCCAAACCTATTCTTCAGGTATTTATCTATGCATTCTTCTATCACATGATGCAGCCGGACAAAGTATTGTCACCCGGGATATATTTCATGCGAAAATCTTTTCAAGATTTCTCTTCAACCGTTACTTGCAACAAA
>JAQVGF010000006.1:23962-25210 GCA_028696875.1 Dysgonamonadaceae bacterium | reverse complement strand
TCGTAACTCGCATCCCATTATAACAATTTATGAATATTGTCCTATCCATTAGAAATTACTTTGTTAACTTTGCGCTGATTTATAAATGAATGTGATATATTTTGAAATTCGAACTACAACAGACCGATAATTCATCCAATGCACGTGCGGGTCTTATTACCACTGACCACGGAGAAGTTGAAACTCCGATATTTATGCCGGTAGGCACAGTTGGCAGTGTGAAGGCTGTGCAGATGTATGAATTGAAAGAGGATATTAAGGCTCAAATAATATTGGGAAACACCTATCATCTCTATTTACGTCCAGGATTGGATATTTTGAAACAGGCAGGTGGGTTGCATAAATTCATCAGTTGGAACAAGCCAATGTTGACTGATAGCGGTGGTTTTCAGGTCTTCTCCCTCGCAGACATTAGGAAACTGACTGAACAAGGTGCCGAATTTCGATCTCACATTGATGGTTCGAAACATTTTTTTACTCCCGAAAAGGTGATAGACATACAGCGCATCATTGGTGCTGATATTATCATGGCTTTTGATGAATGCACACCCGGAGATGCCGATTTTGCTTATGCAAAAAAATCATTGGAATTAACGGAGCGTTGGCTCGACCGTTGCATCAATCGCTTTAGCGAGACGGAGAGTCCTTATGGATTCAACCAATCTCTTTTCCCTATAGTGCAGGGATGTGTTTATCCTGAATTGAGAAAACAGGCTGCAGAAAATGTTGCGGCAAAAGAAGCGGATGGCAACGCCATTGGCGGGCTGGCAGTGGGTGAGCCAAAAGAACAGATGTTTGAAATGATTGAGTTGGTTAACGAAATTTTGCCAAAAGAGAAACCTCGTTACTTGATGGGTGTAGGTACACCGGCTGATTTATTAAACTCTATTGAACGAGGCGTGGATATGTTTGATTGCATTATGCCTACACGAAATGGACGAAATGGTCAGATTTTCACGAAGAATGGAATTATAAATATGAGAAATAGCCGATGGAAAGACGATTTTTCGCCAATTGAAGAAGATGGTGCATCGGTTGTGGATACATTGTACAGCAAAGCATATTTGCGCCACCTCATCAATGTCAATGAGATTTTAGGATTGCAAATTGCATCAATTCATAACCTGGCTTTTTACAGGTGGTTGATGACAGAAGCACGCAAACAAATTATTGCAGGAACCTTCTCGACTTGGAAACCGGGAATGGTAGAAAGTGTAACGAGGAGATTGTAATAGAGAGTTATGAGTT
>JAQVGF010000006.1:22512-23862 GCA_028696875.1 Dysgonamonadaceae bacterium | reverse complement strand
TATGAGTTATGGGGTGTGGGGTGTGATTTTATCTGTCATTGGTAACGCATGTGAAGAATCTGTTCGTTCAAAGGACAAAAGGATATTTCACTTCGTTCAATATGACACTACAGGATGCATAACTGCAGCGATAGAGATACATGAATTTGTGCTTGTTTAAGAATAACAAAAATTAGAAAAAGATAAATACTGGTATTGGATAGAAATTATAAACAATTACACCATGAAAATATTTAGACTAACGATATTGGATCGCTATATCATAAAGAAGTTTTTGGGGACATTTGTCTTCTCAATCGCTCTTATTATATCGATATCGGTAGTTTTTGATATAAACGAAAAGATTGACAAATTCATCACAAACAATGCATCGCTACAAGAAATTGTTTTTGATTACTATCTCAATTTCATCCCTTATTATGCCAATCTGTTTAGTCCGTTGTTTGTTTTCATTGCTGTTATCTTCTTCACTTCTAAGTTAGCATCCAATTCAGAAATCATAGCCATTCTCTCCAACGGAGTCAGCTTTAAGCGATTATTGAAACCCTATATGATTGCAGCAGCAGTTATTGCCATTGCCTCCTTTATATTTGGCAGCTTTATTATTCCTCCTTCCAATGTGAAGCGAATCAATTTCGAGAACAAATATGTAAAGAAAAAAATTGTGGACTACGCTTCAAAAATTCAAATGCAAGCTGCACCGGGAGTAATTGCCTACTTTGGTAGTTACGACAACGCAACTAAAACGGGATATAGTTTTTCGTTAGACGAATTTGATAATAACCAGCTTGTTTCTCGCCTTACGGCCAATAAAATTTTGTATGATTCGGCTTTCCATTGGACAATAAAGGATTATCAGATTAGGAATTTTGAAGGATTGGAAGAAAAAATAACTTCGGGAGATAATATAGATACAATTCTTCATATAACTCCGCGTGATTTTTTAATTTCCACGTCTGATTATCAACTATTAACGACTCCCGAATTGTTGAGCTATGTCAAAAGTCAAAAACAACGGGGAGTCGGTAACATTCAATCATTTGAAATTGAGTATCACAGAAGGTTTGCCTCTATTATGTCTGCGTTTATTCTTACGCTTATAGGTGCATCTCTTTCTGCCCGAAAAGTGAAAGGTGGAACGGGTTTGAACATTGGCATCGGACTTGCACTTAGCATGGGATACATATTGTTTATGACCATTAGTTCCTCGTTTGCTGTCTCCGGTCTGGTTAGCCCCATGATTGCTGCATGGATTCCGAATTTGCTTTTTTCAATAATTGCAATGTTTCTTTATACTAAAGCACCAAATTAAATCAGAAGTCGGAAGTCGAGATTAGAGGGTGTGTGGTA
>JAQVGF010000006.1:0-22412 GCA_028696875.1 Dysgonamonadaceae bacterium | reverse complement strand
ACTCTTTTCCAAAGAGTTATCAAGAACTTTATGATACAAGGAGGCGCTCAAGACACCCGCAATGCTCCTGCAGGAGCACGAGTTGGAAGTGGCAATACAGCTATGGAGATAATGCCGGAATTTAATGAAAAATATTTTCATAAAAAAGGAACACTTTCTGCTCCACGAAGGGGAGACAACGAAAATCCACAGAAGAAATCGGATATGTCTCAAATCTTCATTGTTCATGGCAAAATTATAACGGAAGGGAGATTAGATTCATTAGAAATGGCTGTAAATATTCCTATCCGAAATGCAGCTACACTTAAATATTACGTGCCTTACAAAGAACAACTTGCAGAATTAAAAGCAAACGATCCCTATGCATTCAACGACCGATTGGATGAAATAATGCATCAAATTGACTCCGCTTTTAATGCTTCGCCCGATAAATTCTTTTTTAAACCGGAACAAAAAGAAGCATATAGCACGCTTGGCGGAGCCCGCCATTTAGATATGGAATATACCGCCTATGGCGAAGTAATTGAAGGACTGGAAGTAATCGATAAAATTGCTGCGTTGGAGACTGATGGTAATGATAGACCGAAGAAGGATGCGAAGATGATTAGGGTTTATGTTGGGAATTAAGAGTTAAGAATTAAGAATTAAGAGTTAAAAGTTAAAAGGTGAGAATTATGTGATGTGATATATAAAGAGTTGAAACTAACACCACAAACCTCTTATTACTTACAAATTGCACTACCATATCACAGATCGCATACCATACACCACAGACCCCACACCGCATACCACAGACCCCAAAACTCTCTCATTCAATATTCTTCCTAACCTCTATCAAAAAGCGCTTCATCCCATCGTTGTCTTTTTCATTGATAATCTGAAGCAGATCTTTCAGTTTTTCGCGAATTCTTTCCACTTGTCCCGAGGTGTAGGGATTAAAAAGTATTTCGGATAGTAAATAATCGTCTTCCGATAATAATCCTTCCGCAATATTCATGTGTCGCTTAAATGTTGTTCCGGGTGCATCCTGATGTTTCATAACAGCCGCAAAAACTAACGTTGATGCAAAAGGGATTGAGAGTGAATAAGCAATTGTTTCGTCATGTTCCTGAAAGGAATATTCAAACACATTTAGCTTAATGCTATTGTAAAGATCGCGAAAAAAAACCTTCCCCATATGGTCGGACTCGGAAATGATAATCGCATTTTGTGAACTCAGATCGTTTAAGCTGGCAAAGGTTGGCCCAAACATAGGATGAGTTGACACAAAAGGTCTCTTTGCTTTCGCATAAAATTGTTGTAATTCTGTTTTTACCGATGCAACATCCGAAAGAATACATGATTTAGAGATATAGGGCAAAATGGAGTTGAATGCATCAATAGTATAAGCAAGTGTGGCTGCATTAATCACCAATTCAGGGGAGAACTCTTGCACCTCCTCCGGTTTCGTCATGCGTTGCGCGTTGTATATAAAGCGCAATTGTTTGGGATTCGTGTCCAATAAAGCCACTTCGTGATCGAAACTCAGCAAATCGGCAAAAAACGATCCCATTTTGCCGGCTCCCACAATTAGTAATCTCATTATTTTATCGTTATTTGATATTGGTTTCTTGATAAATGATCTTTTAGTTCACTCCTCATCATTGCCATTTTGATTCTCAGCCTGCATAATAACCATTTGCTGACGAATAGACTCTTCGTGAACTGCCTCTAAAAACTTTTTTGCAAATTCGCCCGACATATCCATTTTCTCTGCTTGTTGCATTCTGTCGGTAAGAATTTCGTCGTAACGTACGGTTTGCAAGATGGGCATTTTGTGCTCAATTTTGTAGGTGCCAATTTCGCGCGAAATGCGCATGCGTTTGCTCAGCAGCTCCAATAAACTATTGTCTATTTCATCAATTTGTTTACGCAAATCGGAAAGATCTTCGGTTGACTGAACCGTTTCACGGATAATTAACGATTGAAGTATCCTCTTTAAATCCGAAGGAGTAACTTGTTGGTCTTTGTCACTCCAGGCATCATCGGGATCACAATGTGATTCAATAATCAGTCCTTTAAAGTTCAAATCCATCGCTTGTTGCGAAATAGTTTTAATCAGTTTTCTGCTACCGCCAATGTGACTTGGATCGCAAAGTATGGGTAAATCAGGATAGCGCCGTTTCAATTCGATGGGAATGTGCCATTGGGGCAAGTTGCGATAAATATTTTTATCGGCTGTACTAAACCCACGATGAATAGCACCCAATCGGGTAATTCCAGCATTGTGTAAACGTTCAAATGCGCCCACCCAAAGCTCCAAATCGGCATTAACCGGATTCTTAATCAATATGGGCATATCTACTCCCTGCAATGTATTTGCTATTTCTTGCACGGCAAAAGGGTTGGCTGTTGTGCGTGCACCAATCCAAAGTATATCAATTCCATGCTTCAATGCTTCGTATACATGTTTTTCAGTAGCCACTTCTGTTGCAACATACATTCCGGTTTCCCTTTTTACGCGCTGTAACCACTTCAGTCCGGGAATACCAATTCCTTCGAAACCTCCCGGCTTAGTACGAGGCTTCCAGATTCCGGCTCTAAAAATCTTAACCCCATTAGCTGCCAACTCATGAGCAACTTTCATTACTTGATCCTCTGTTTCGGCGCTACATGGGCCCGAAATAATCAATGGGCGCTTTTCGTCCACACCCGGTAATAAAATTGATTTAATATCCATCTTTATTTCAATTGTTTTGTGTTTCTATTTACTAAATAATCAGCAATTCGTTCATATGCTTCTTTTATTTTGGTTGCAGAACTGCCCAGAGATATCCTTATGTATCTATCTCCGTTGCTGCCAAAAATAAATCCCGGTGTAATAAAAACATGTGCATTGTACAATATGTCGTTTGTCAACTCCTCGCTGCCCTTTTCATAATCAGGAATTTTAGCCCAAACGAAAAGACCAACCTGCGTTTCATCAAATTTACATCTCAAAATTGTCATTATTTTTTCCGCCCAAATCCGACGTTGTTCATACAACAAGTTCATGTTGTCGTACCACTGTTTAGGCGCTGCAAGCGCCTTAATGGCTGCCATTTGCATGGGTCTGAACTGTCCGCTATCGATATTGCTTTTGACCTTTAATACCCATTGTACAAATTGCTCGTTACTTGCAAGCATTCCCATGCGCCAACCCGCCATGTTGTGCGATTTGCTCATGGAGTTTAGTTCTATACAACTCTCTTTTGCACCCTCAATTTGTAAGATACTCATTGGTTTATCGTTCAAAATAAAACTATATGGATTATCGTGACAAATAACAATGGAGTGTTTCTTACCAAACGACACCAATTTCTCAAAAAGTTCTTTTGTTGCATTTGCTCCGGTAGGCATGTTCGGATAATTTACCCACATCAGTTTCACGTTCGCTAAATCCATTTGCTCCAAAGTTTCGAAATCGGGCATCCAGCCATCCGACTCAAGCAAGTTGTAAGGAACAACCTCGGCACCCATCAATTGAGATACTGATCTGTAAGTGGGATATCCTGGATTGGGAACAAGAACACCATCACCTTCGTTTAAAAAAGCGAGCGTTATGTGCATAATTCCCTCTTTGGAACCAATAAGCGGAAGAACTTCCGAAGGAGCGAGTTCTACATCGTACGATTTTTTATACCAATCCGCATAAGCTTGTTTCAATTCCGGTATTCCGGAATAAGGCTGATATCCGTGTACATCGTGACAGGATGCAACTTTACACAATTCGTTCACCACATATCTCGATGGCGGCAAATCCGGACTTCCCACACCTAAGCCAATTACATTTTTGCCTTCAGCATTCATTTTCGCAACTTCCTGTAGTTTCACAGAAAAGTAATATTCGGAAATATTACTTATCCGTTTTGCTGGTTCTATAAAATCTGTTTGTTTCATTTGTTGTTATTTTCTATATCTTCTATATCGATATTTTTACCTTTACTGTATTCGCCCAATATTTTAAGATTGGCAACCAACGGCATAATTGCCTCAATGGATTGTTTGTATCTATCGTAATCGGTAAATGTAAGGTCTATGTAGAATTGATACTCCCATTCCCTACCGATTATGGGGAGCGACTGAATACGTGTTAAATTAATTCCGTAAAACGACAAAACAGACAAAACGCGCGACAAACTCCCCTCACTGTGAGGAAGAACAAAAACCAAAGACGATTTATTGATGTTGTTATTCTTCTGCAAGTCAGCAAGCATGTGCTCTTGTGCCAAAATCAGGAATCGTGTAAAATTGCGTTTATTTGTTTCAATGCCCGAAGCTAATACATTGAGGTTGTAAAGCTCTGCTGCATAACTGCTGCAAATTGCAGCAACTCCGTGGAGCTTTTTCTCGGAGATTTCTTTTGCTGCCAATGCTGTATCTTCGTGCTCAACAATTTTTGTATCGGGCATAGTATCCAAAAAATCATCGCATTGCATCAATGCCATTGGATGCGATATTATCTCTTTAATATCGGTAATACTATCCCCCTCAAGAGCTGCCAAACAATGAGAAATCCGCAATTTATATTCGCCGGCAATCCATAAATCACTCAATTTGAGAAGATCATGATTTTGAAGAAGTCCACCCGCAATGGTGTTCTCAATGGCCATAATACCTATTAGCGAAGGATCCTTTTTTGCTTCAGCAAAAATATCACGAAACGTGATGCAAGGTAAAATGATTATCTCCTCATTGGAAAAATAATTTCGTGCTGCAATATCGTGATAAGCTCCTAAACCTCCTTGAATGGCTACTTTTTTCATTTAATGTATCTATATGTGTATACCGACATGTTATAATATATACCAAAAAAATTATTGCTTTTGGAAAATCCTATAATTAAAAAATCCTGTCGTATATGTTCGACAGGATTTTAAAGTATGTTGTATGAATCTATTTTCATTTATGCATATTCTATCCTGTCTTACTTGGTAAAGTAAAAGTAAAAATAGAATGAGTATGCAGAAAACAGAGGTTTCATTTCAATTGTTTTTTGAAATAATAACCACAAATGTACTATTTTTTTTTATCTGTAACAACAAAATGGAAAAAAAAGAGTCTTAAATTTGCAATTTAGTTATTTATGAGTCGTTTTTATTTTTGAGGAATTAAAAAAAAACTTATTTTATTTCCCAATAATGTTAGTAACCGACGGATAATCGCACTAATCCAACCTTATTGGCTTATTGAGCCGTATTGAGCGGAATCGAAATACTGCAAAACGTGCTATCAAAATCGGACATTGCAGTTCCAAACTGCACTGTCCATATCGGTAGTTTTGTCTTATTTATGCACAATGCTGGCAGGAGCCGCAATGTGCTGAGCAATAACAGACCCAACGGCTACTAAGCTCTAAATACAAATCCAAACAAGGGTTTTTTGAATGCGAAATAAATAGAATCACTAATTTTCCGCGAAAATCATTAAATTATTTTTATATTTGCATCCAATTCCTTCATGTTAACAAAATTATTAACCCTTTAAGTTAGAATCTATGTTTAAAAATCATCCTAAAGGACTTATTGGAGCGGCTCTCTCAAACATGGGTGAGCGCTTCGGTTTCTACATAATGATGGCGATATTAACGCTCTTCCTTATGTCAAAATTTGGCTTGGACACCAGAAGTGCAAGCTATATATATTCTGTTTTTTACGCTTTAATTTATATTCTTGCATTGGTCGGAGGACTTATAGCTGACAAAACGAAGAAGTATAAAGAAACTATTTTAACAGGTCTCATTTTTATGACTGTTGGATATGTCTTAATTGCTATCCCCACGCCAACACCTGTTCCTCATTTTGGTCTTTATCTCACACTCACTCTTGTTGGACTTTTTGTTATAGCATTTGGCAATGGTTTGTTCAAAGGGAACTTGCAAGCTGTCGTTGGTCAAATGTACGACAATCCAAAATACTCTGATAAAAGAGATACCGGATTTCAAATATTTTATATGTTTATTAATGTCGGAGCTCTTTTTGCACCTCTCATTGCTGTGGGGATACGAAATTGGTGGGTACAACGTCACGGTTTTGCTTACAATCCGGATTTACCGGCACTTTGCCATGGATTTATCAAAGGAACTCTTACTCCTGAGGCAGGTACTAGATTTGCAGAGCTTTCTCAACAAATAAGCACAGTTGCACCAACTGATTTAACAACATTTGCCAATGAATATCTCAATATATTCAACACAGGATTCCACTATGCATTTGGAGTAGCTATTTTTGCTATGTTGATATCTGTTGTAGTTTTTATTACAAATAAAAAGAAATTACCCGATCCTGCACAAAAAGTTATTCAACAAGTTTCGGATAAAGATGAACCTAAAATAGTCCAAATGGATAAAGATGAGGTTCGTCAAAGATTGTATGCATTGTTTTCGGTATTTGCAGTTGTTGTTTTCTTTTGGTTTTCGTTTCATCAAAATGGAAATACACTCACATATTTTGCTAATCAATACACCGATCTTAGCATGATTAATATCGACTTAGGATTTACAAGTATACAAGGTGCCGAGATATTTCAATTCTTTAATCCTTTCTTTGTTGTATTTCTTACCCCAATTATCATTGGTCTGTTTGGTTGGCTTAAAGCAAGAGGTATGGAGCCTTCTACACCCCGGAAAATTGCAATAGGTATGGGAATTGCTGCAGTTGCATTTGCCGTTATGGCCATTGGATCTTTAGATTTACCAAACTACACAGACGTTACCGCAATGGGTGGACTTAGTGACGCTGCACGAGTTACTCCCTTCCTGTTAATTGGAACTTACTTTATTCTTACAGTCGCTGAGCTGTTTATTAGTCCACTGGGACTATCATTTGTGTCTAAAGTTGCCCCTCCACATCTTCAAGGTGTAATGCAAGGTGCATGGCTTGGTACAACCGCCGTAGCTAATCTGATATTATTTGTTGGAACAATATTTTACGAAACTCTCCCACTTTGGGGAGCGTGGAGTATTTTTGTAGTAGCATGTCTGTTATCTATGTTTATGATGCTCTTTATGCTGAAGTGGCTTGAGCGCATTACAAATTAACAGAAAACAAAATACAATTATAAAAGAAGGTCAATCCGAAGAGGGTTGGCCTTTTTTATTAGATGGTGATAAAAACCTTCTACTTTGCAATGTTTTTTCCTTTAAAGTAACAGCTTCATCTTAATGACACACTTTCTTGGCCTCAGTTATAATTTTAGAGTGTCCGATTTCTTCGGACTGTTCAATTCATTCATTTATATTAGAACACTCTGATCTCATTGATATGTTCTTTTCAACTTGAGAAATTTAGAATTAAAAAATGACCGTTTTGGACAAAGGGAAACTCTGAGTTAATCTAAAAAGCTGTTTTGTTTCAATCACATCAGTTTGTGTGTGTCGGCTGCTCATATATTAAAGGTGTAAAGATTTGTCACAGCTTCATTTTCTCAGTATTTTAAATTGTTGATGTTGCTTGCATCATACTTGTCAATATTCTTATTTCGCACGCTCTCTCATAAAAGCACTCTTCTAGTCAAAATAGGTTTTTATTATAATCTATCATTAAAACTCCACAACCTACAGAGCCTTTGGAACATAAACAAAAGCAAAAAATTAATTCCATATTTTACTCAAAAAGTAAACATAAAAAACTTATATTTGTAGGAATCAATAAAAACAACAAAAAGATATAACCCTGAAATGCAGCCATTTGTACACTTACATGTTCACTCCCAATATTCTTTGCTTGATGGACAAGCAAACATAGCCCGTTTAGTAGATAAAGCCATGAAAGATGGCATGAAAGCCATCGCATTAACCGACCATGGCGTTATGTATGGTATCAAAGAGTTTGTGAACTATGTCAATAAGAAAAACAGTCCTGTTCAATCGAAAATCAAAAAGATAGAGAGCGAAATTCAAAGAATTCAAACGACTTCACAAACTTCCGAACCCTCGGAAAACATCGATTCGACCGAACAGCAACTCAAACAGAAATTAGCATTAGAACAAAAGAATCTATTCAAACCTATTATTGGATGCGAGTGTTATTTGGCACGTAGAGACAGGTTTCAACAAAACGACAAAGTTGATAGCAGTGGTTGGCACTTAGTGGTGTTGGCAAAGAACTTTAAAGGTTATCAAAACCTTATCAAAATTGTTTCTAAGAGCTGGACCGAAGGTTTTTATTACCGCCCGCGTATCGATAAAGAATTGTTAGAGAAATATAGCGAAGGATTGATTGTTAGCTCGGCATGTTTGGGAGGAGAAATATCCAGAAAAATAGATAATGGAGAAATTGAGGAAGCCGAAGAGGCGGTGAAATGGTACAAATCTGTTTTTGGGGACGATTATTACCTTGAGTTGCAACGCCACAAAACTAACAGACCGGATGCTGATGCCACAACTTATATAAAGCAAGAACGTGTAAACAAAGAGCTGATAAAAATAGCTGAGAAGTTAGATGTAAAACTGATTGCAACTAACGATGTGCATTTTGTGAACGAAGAAGATGCCGATGCACACGACCGGTTAATTTGCCTGAGCACAGGAAAAGATTTTGACGATGTAAATCGTTTGAGATACACCAAACAAGAGTGGCTGAAAACCACGGCGGAGATGAACCAGGTTTTCGCCGATATGCCACATGTATTATCGAACACACTGGAGATTGCTGACAAAGTTGAGCACTACTCCATCGATCACGATGCTTTGATGCCTTTCTTCCCCATTGAAGAGTCATTTGGTACGGAAGAAGAATACAAGACTCGCTATAGCGAGGAAGAGTTAAAAAAGGAGTTTGGGCTCAAGGTATTTAAACGATTGGGTGGCTACGAAAAAGTAATCCGAATTAAATTAGAGTCCGATTATCTGAAGTATTTAACCTATTTAGGGGCTGAAAAAAGATACGGAACAAATCTCAGCGATGAAATAAAGGAGCGTCTCGATTTTGAGCTTGATACGATGAAAAAAATGGGTTATCCCGGCTATTTCTTAATCGTTCAGGATTTCATCAATGCAGCTCGCAAGATGGATGTGGCTGTAGGTCCCGGCCGTGGGTCGGCTGCCGGTTCGGCGGTTGCCTATTGTTTGAGAATCACAGACATCGATCCACTGAAATACAACCTGCTGTTTGAGCGATTTCTTAATCCCGATCGTATATCGATGCCCGATATCGATGTGGATTTTGATGACGAAGGCAGAGATACTGTTCTGCGCTGGGTAACAGAGAAGTATGGTAAAAATAAAGTTGCCCGTATCATCACTTATGGAACAATGGCCACAAAGTCGGCAATTAAGGATGTTGCACGCGTGCAGAGACTTCCTCTATCGGAAGCCGACAGGCTATCGAAACTCGTTCCCGATAGAATTCCGGATAAGAAAAAAGTAACCTTACGTGCCGCAATTGATTACATTCCTGAACTGAAAGAGGCAGCAAAAAGCGACAATCCTATCATCCGCGATACGTTAAAGTATGCACAAATGCTGGAAGGTAACGTCCGCAGCGTTGGTGTTCATGCATGTGGAGTAATCATTTCGCAAACAGATATTTCGGATATTGTGCCCATGGGTACCGCAGATGATAAGCAAACCAAAGAGAAGCTATTGGTTACTCAGTACGATGGTTCTGTTATTGAAGAAACAGGTCTTATCAAGATGGATTTTTTAGGCCTCAAAACCTTATCGATTATAAAAGATGCTCTTGCAAACATTGAACACACAACCGGAAAGAAAATAGACATTAACGACATAGATCTGGAAGATACAAAAACCTACGAACTATATAGTCAAGGGAAAACAAGTGGTACTTTTCAGTTTGAGTCGGCCGGAATGCAAAAATACCTGAAGGAACTTCAACCCACTAAATTCGAAGATTTAATTGCGATGAATGCGCTCTATCGTCCAGGTCCAATGGATTATATTCCTTCGTTTGTTGCGCGTAAGCATGGGCGCGAGAAAATAGCATACGACATACCCATTATGAAGCAATATCTAGATGAAACATACGGGATTACGGTTTATCAAGAACAGGTGATGCTTCTATCGCGTTTGTTAGCCAACTTTACGCGCGGACAATCCGATGAATTGCGTAAAGCAATGGGTAAAAAGCTTTTCGATAAAATGTTTGCCCTAAAGGAAAAGTTTTTAGAAGGTGGTAAGCAAAACGGATATAATGAAAAAGTACTTTTAAAAATTTGGACAGATTGGGAAAAATTTGCATCCTATGCATTTAATAAATCTCATGCAACTTGTTATTCGTGGATTGCTTATCAAACAGCCTGGTTAAAAGCCAATTATCCATCGGAATATATGGCTGCCGTGTTGTCTAACAATCTGAACAACATAACTGAAATCACGAAGTTCATGGACGAATGTCGTGCTATGGGAATGAATGTACTAAGCCCGGATGTAAACGAATCGTTTTTTAAATTTTCGGTAAATCCGAAAAAAGATTTAAGATTTGGGCTGGCAGCCATAAAAGGTGTTGGACACAGTGCCGCAAATAGCATCATCGAAGAACGTCAGAAAAACGGACACTTCGCCGATATTTTCGATTTTGTTGAACGTGTAAATCCCTCATCTTGCACCAAGAAAAATGTTGAATCGTTGGCTCTTGCCGGAGCATTTGATTCGTTACCCGGCATAAAACGTGAACAGTTTTTTGCCACTAACGACAAGGACGAAGCTTTTATTGATACGCTTATCCGCTATGGAAGCAAATTCCAGGCTGATAAAAATATGTCCATGAATTCGTTATTTGGAGACGATTTTTCGAATCAGATTTCAAGACCCGAAATTCCAATGGCAGAAAAATGGACCGATTTAGAAAAACTGAATAAGGAACGCGAGTTAATTGGAATATACTTATCGGCACATCCGCTGGACGATTATGAATTAATTCTAAAATATGTTTGCAACACATCTACTTCTGATTTGAGTGACTTAGATAAAATAAATGGCAAGGAGGTAACTTTTGGAGGAATGGTAACAACATTCAGAGAAGGTCAAACAAGACACGGTTCTCCTTTCACCATTTTCAAAATAGAAGATTATAATGGAAGTTTCGAAATAGCACTTTTTGGGGATGATAGTATTAACTATGGGAAGTTTGCTCGACCCGGATTATCGTTGTTCATACGTGGTCGGGTTCAGCCACGCCGTTACTCCGAGAGTCAAATGGAGTTTAAAATAAGCTCCATCCAACTACTTACCGATGTGAAAAATAAACTGATAGAGAAGTTAACAATACAGCTTCCTTTAACTGAATTGACAGACGAGTCTGTAACGGATTTATCAGCTTTGCTAAAAAACAATTCAGGTAATACATTGTTATATTTCCAAATAAATGGCATTGACTCTCATCTAAATCTTGAGCTCTTTGCCCGTAATACAAAGATAACGGTGACAAGCTCATTAGTTGATTATCTAAAAAGCAACAGTGCAATTAAATTCAAAGTGAATTAATTTTAAAAATAAATCGATAAACAATTTAAATTATTTAATTATGGCTCTCGAAATAACAGATTCCTCCTTAGAAGATGTTCTAAAAACTGACAAACTTGTAGTAATTGATTTTTGGGCAGAATGGTGTGGTCCGTGCAAAATGGTTGGACCAATCATTGAACAATTAGCGGAAGAATACAGAGAAAATGCAGTTATTGGAAAAGTAGATGTTGACAACAACAACGATGCTACTTCTAAATACGGTATCCGCAATATTCCAACTACCGTTTTTATTAAAAACGGAGAAGTTGTTGATAAAATTGTAGGTGCAGGAACAAAAAAAATTTTTGTAGAGAAAATTGATAAATACGTCTAAATTTGAAACAATCGGTTTTTAATCGATTCGTAGGAAATTAGGAGTAACGATAAAAGGGTTCAAAATGGACTCTTTTGTTGTTTTATATTCTTTCCGAAAATAATCATTTTCTGGATATTCCCTTTAGGGATAAAGGATAGAAAAAGACTAATAATCAGCAATTGAGAGTTTTCTGAGTGGATTCATTTTTACTTTTTTGAATTCTTTTTTCGAGGGGAAAAGAAATTAAAATAAAGTGACAATGCCAGTGCAATCAAATAACCAATTAAAGTAGCATTATCAATAAATTGCGCAGAAAAGTTGTATCCGCTTAATCGCTCAATCAAATATTGAATATAGGAGTAAGGCAAATCATACTCTCCCAAATTTATCAAAACAGAGAAATGCCAATCGGTAAGAGGACAATAACCTAAACCGTAGAACAGACCCAGCAGAAGCCACGAACCTCCCGTTAGAAGGAGTGATAGCAAATGCAATCGACGCGTTGGTTTCCATATCCAACCCGTCAAATTAAATAAGATAAGAAACGTATGAAAGATTACAAAAAAGTAATCGAGTATTTGCCAATAAAATATATTCATAACGTTAATCATAATAAAAAGAGAAACACTTATACGTTTAAAGATAAGAAAATATCATCACATATTATGAGTTGCTCAGATACATCTTTTACTAACTCTGAGATTATAAAGTGCATTATTTTTTTTAATTAACGGCTTCTCCTCCATTTTATTTCGTTATCTTTGAGACATATCTTGGACCAAAAAGTTGTTTTCTCTTTCAGAAATTGCGGAAAAAGATAATGAATCAAAATGTGTCATAGAGGCATTTTTTTAGCTTTGTCTCCCGTTCAAACAATCTTATAAACGTTGTTATTATGAAACAGTTTACTCCTATTTTCTGCTTCTTTTTATCGGTATCGCTTTTTTCACAAGATAGAAAGCACCAAATTGCCGAAGGGATTATTGAGCACCACAATTTGTTTGACGCCACAATGAAAGAAGGCGTTAGTTGTTATCGGATTCCTGCAATTGTGACTGCCCCCAATGGAGATGTTGTGGCTGCCATTGACGAACGAGTAGAAAATTGCGCCGATCTTAATGCCAATAATGATATCAACATTGTGATACGCAGAAGCTCTGATAATGGAAAAACATGGACAGATATTGAAACAGCCATTGATTTTCCTCTGGGACAATCGGCTTCTGATCCATCGATGATTGTTGATAGCGAAACAAATGAAATTTTTATGTTCTATAATTTCATGGACCTCGAAAAAGAAAACGGAATTTACTATCTCCATGTAACGAAAAGCGCAGATAATGGCAAAACGTGGAGTGAACCGGAGGATATTACTTCGCAAATAACAAAACCGGAGTGGCACAAAGATTTTAAATTTATTACGTCAGGTAGAGGCATTCAAACACGTTCGGGGAAACTGTTGCACACCCTGGTTAATCTGACCAATGGATTGCACTTGTTTGGAAGCGATGACCATGGAAAAAGTTGGTTTTTTATTGATACGCCGATTAACCCGGCTGATGAATCAAAAGTTATGGAGCTTGCCGATGGCACTTGGATGATCAATAGCCGTGTTCATCACAAAGGTTTACGCATTGTGCACACTTCAAAAGATGAAGGTAAAACCTGGGAAACACACGAAGAGCCTCAACTAATTGATCCGGGTAACAATGCCAGCTTCATTCGCTATACAGCGATCAAAGATGGTTACAACAAAAATCGCATACTCTTCTCCAATACTAAAATGAAGCAAGGACGTCAAAACATGACCGTTCGCATCAGTTACGACGAAGGAAAAACATGGTCGGAAGGAAAGACAATCTATCCGGGAAGCTCTGCTTATTCATCCATGACAATTCTTGAAAATGGCGATATTGGTCTTTTTTTCGAAAAAGATGCATACACAAAGAACGAATTTGTAAGTTTTTCTTTGGAGTGGTTGACGGATGGGAAAGATGTATACAAGAAACCAACAAAATAAATTGTTTAAGTCGGGAAAAACAAATAGAATTAAGAGTTAAAAGTTAAAAGTTTGTCTGTAAAACGAGGAAACGGGGGTGCGTGGTGTGTGGCCGCAGAAGTAGAGATGCAATACTTTGCGTCTTGTCTGAAAATAATTTGAATTATAATGCCCGTTGCACGTAGAATTCTTCTTACACCTAACTTTACAGATCGCTTACAAAATTAAAAAAGGACTCTTATCGAGTCCTTTTTTAATTTTGTAATACGGATACTATTGAGTTTCTCAATAAAAGTTCTTTTTTTGAGAATAATTCTCAGTTTAACCCTCGCAGTTCAAAATACGATTCACGATAAATGAACTGAAAACTCTATGTTTTGCGCCTTTGCAAGAGAAAAAATCTGCATGCTGAATTTATTTCTTTGCTTGATTAGCAACAGCATCCATCAGTTTTTTAATTTCTTCGGGATCGCCCAAGAAATAATCTTTTACTACATTTAAGTTATCGTCAAATTCAAATACATATGGAACACCCGTGGGTAAGTTTAAGCTTACAATATTTTCTTCCGAAATATCTTTTAGATGCATAACAATACCGCGTAAACTGTTCCCATGTGCGACTACAATAATTTCGTCGTTATCTTTTAAGCTTGCAAGAATTTCGTTTTTCCAATAAGGAAGAATGCGCTCAACGGTTTCTTTCAACGATTCTGTTAGAGGTAAATCTTTTCGATCCACTTTTGCATACCTTTTATCCATAAAAGGAGAACGTTCGTCATTTTCTTCCATAGCAGTTGGTGGTACATCGTAGCTTCTACGCCAAATTAAGACTTGATCATCGCCATACTTTTTGGCAGTCTCGGCTTTGTTTAACCCTTGCAACATACCGTAATGTTTTTCGTTGAGACGCCATGTTTTTTCAACTGGTATCCAATCCAAATCCATTTCATCCAAAATGATATTCAATGTTTTAACTGCTCTTTTAAGATACGATGTATATGCTTTATCAAAAGAAAAACCCTCTTTTTTCATCAATTCACCGGCTTCTTTAGCTTCTTGTTCTCCAAGTTCAGTTAAATCAACATCGGTCCAACCCGTAAATTTATTTTCGTTGTTCCAGGTGCTTTGTCCATGGCGGATTAATACTACTTTTTTCATAACGCTTTAATTAATATTTGTTCATACTATGCTTGTTTTCTTCTTAAATTGTTTTCTATTATACAAAACTACCAAAATAAAATGTCATTCCTGTTTTTTATACTTAAACTCATTTAAAACAGCCAATAATTTAAGGATTCTTCTCATCTAATTTTCTAAAAACTTTTATTTCTCGGTAGAAAAAATATGCAGCTAAAAGTGAAGCCAGAAAATCTGAAACAGGTGTTGCTGCCCACACGCCATTGAGTCCGAAAAGACGAGGTAAAACAATGATACTGGGAATAAGGAATATAATTTGTCTGCTAAGACTCAGGATAATTGATTTTTTTGCTTTTCCGATACTTTGAAAGAATCCGGATATAACAATTTGGAAACCTACAATTGGAAATGCAATAATGCTGATACGCATGGCATTTTCCGCTAAATCTAAAAGTTCAACATCAGAAGTAAATGCGCGCGCAAATAGGCGAGGAGCAAACATCCCTAACAGGAACCCGAAGGTGGTAACTACAGTTGCAATTTTTATCCCATAAAAAAATGCTGTTTTAACACGATCGTATATCTCTGCTCCATAATTATACCCGATAATGGGTTGTAACCCCTGATTTAAACCGATAACAAACATGATAATGAGCATAAACAGTGACATAAGTATGCCATAAGCACCAATAGCTAAATCGCCACCATACGTCTTTAATGATGTATTCATTAATACCGCCACACCTGATGCTGCTACTTGCATAAAGAAGGGCGAGAGCCCAATAGATACAATGGCAATAAGAATATCCTTTTCAAATCGGATGTTCTTTTTCCGCAAACGCAGCGAACTGCTTTTGCGAGTAAAATGATGCATCACAAACAACATTCCTATAATCATGGAAATAATAGTTGCCCAAGCAACTCCTCCGATTCCCATGCCAAATACAAATATAAAAATCGGATCTAAAATAATGTTGAGGACGGCTCCAATGAGCATGGTATACATCGCTTTTTGAGGATAACCCGATGCACGCATCATGCTGTTGAAACTATAGGTCATTGTTACAAATATATTCCCCGGTAAAATAATTTGCAGATACTCTTTGGCATAAGGATAAGTCTGTTCACTGGCGCCAAAGGCCATCAAAATGGGCTCAAGAAAAATCATGAGCAACGTAATGAAAATCAAGTTAAAGACAATGGTAAGCAAAAAAGAATTCCCAAGGATTTTCTCTGCTCTTTGATGATCTTTCTTCCCTAAGTTGATTGAAATTCTACTTGAAGCTCCCGCCCCAACTAACATCCCTAACGCTGCCGTTAGGTTCATTACTGGAAATGTAACTGCTAAACCAGATATAGCCAATGCTCCTACTCCTTGTCCAATGAAGATACGATCTACAATATTGTACGTAGCATTCACCATCGTTCCAATAATTGCCGGCAGAGCGTAATCCCATACAAGTTTGCTTACCTTTTTGGTTTCAAGTTTTATTTCTCTGGTTGGTCTCAACGTGCTTTTATTAGTTTTTTTAGTTGTAAGAAGTAAGTGGTTAGAGGTTAGAAGTTAGAGGTTACACTTTGACATTAGACAACTCCTCACTCCTCGCTGATAACTGTTCACTGTTCACTATTTCCTCTTATTCGTCATAATCTCCAGCACCATTTTGTCGGTCTCAACCATGCCCGTTTTGCCAATTTCAGACATATTCCGAATGGTTTTATCCACATCATTGTCCACAATTCCTTCTTGCCCGCTTATCACTTTGTTTTCTATAGCCATAAGTGCAGAAAGAAGCGCTGTGGAAACACCGCTCGAAATTTTCAGTGAACAACTGGGCTTTGCGCCATCACAAATCATACCGGTAATATTGGCAATCATATTTTTGGCAGCAAAAGTAATTTGCTCGTAGGAACCGCCCATCAAGTAAGTGATTCCACAACTTGAACCGGTAGAAGCTACTACACAGCCACAAAGAGCAGACAAACGACCCAAATGTTGCTTAATATAGATAACCGACAAATTACTTAACACCAAAGCACGCAAAAGTGTTTCTTTGTCGGCTCCTATTTCTTCGGCATAAGAGAGCACAGGCATTGTTGCTGCAATACCTTGATTACCGCTTCCGGAGTTACTCATAACCGCAACACGTGCCCCATCCATACGCACATCGCATGCGCCGGAGGTAGCGATCAACATTTTTGAATGTGGATTATTCCCAAAGAGTGATATTCCTTTTTTCCCACCAATAACCTGAGACACATTGTGTCCAAAACTACCGTTTTGAGAAACCTCCGAAGCCTCTTTATTCATTTTTGCGGCAACATAAATAAAATTAAGTTCTTCTATTGGAGATTCGTGTGCATAATCATACACTTTTTTTAGGTTCAAAGCAATACTTTCTCTCTCAGTATCTATCTCCTCGAAAGTTTGCGATAGTAGAACTTCTCCATTTTTTTCTATGTGAGAAAAAAATGTGTGAGCACCGCTAATAACGGTTTTCACTTTGTCGTTTTGTGCGTAACAGTTTACCTCAATGTAAAGATTGTCGGTTATATTCTCTTTTACGTAAATATCAATTCTGTTTTCTCCGATATATCTTTTTGCCTCTTTTAAATCATCCGAATCGAAATCACGCAACACTTCCAATTCATATTCTGCTTTACCAATGAGAGCACCTAATGCTATTGCAATGGGCAAACCAATCATATTTGTACCTGGAATACCTACGCCCATAGCGTTTTTGATTACGCTGGCGCTTAAAAAGAGATCGATTTTCTCAGGTCGATGTTCTAATATTTCGGCTGCTTTTGCCGCACATAACGATACGGCTATAGGTTCAGTGCAACCTATTGCAGGAACAATTTCTTGTTCCATCAATCTCTTTATAGCTTTTCTTTCAGTTAGGGTTAACATATTTATTTTGCTTTCTACAATTGTCTATTACCTGCAAATTTACACAAAGAGTACGAATATATGAGCTTCTCACAAAAAAACAGAGTCTGTGCATTAAATGTTTATATATTTTTTGCAATTAAATAAGAAAGTTATATATTTGAATTCTTAATAGAATTGCCATGAACTATCCTGAGCAGTTACTTCATTACATTTGGAAATACAAACTTTATCCAAACCCTAATTTTGTTTCGTCAGAAGGCGACGAAATCGAAATTATTGATGCAGGAATACTCAATACCGATGCTGGACCTGATTTTTTTAATGCAAAAATAAAAATTGAGGATAAAGTATGGGCTGGCAATATTGAAATACACAAATCTTCTTCCGATTGGAAAAAACACAACCATCATTCCGATCCTGCATACAACTCTGTTATTCTGCATGTTGTAGAAAAAATAGATTGCGAAATATACACCTATCAAAAAAGGAAAGTACCTCAAGCGGTTATCGAAATTCCCGATAACATCCGGATAGATTACGCACACCTTTTGCTATCTGACTCTCCCATTCCGTGTAGCAACAAGTTGAAGTATGTGGAAAAAGCACATTTAAACCCTTGGTTATCCGCTCTGTTGGCAGAACGATTGGAGCGGAAGATCAATGATATATACACGGTTCTGGATAAGTTCAACAACTCATGGGATGAAACTTTTTATGTACTTTTGTCACGCAATTTTGGTTTTGGTTTGAATGCGAATGAATTTGAAAGACTGGCTTTGAGCTTACCTTATTTTTATATCCAAAAACATAGTGACAATATTTTTCAAATAGAAGCATTGCTTTTTGGACAAGCCGGACTTTTAGAAGATGAATCTCTCACCGATGATTATTATTTACAACTAAAAAAAGAGTATCGTTTTCTGAAAAAGAAGTATACGCTTAAAAATCTAAATGGCTTTATATTTAAATCTCTGAGGGTTCGTCCGCAAGGATTTCCACAAGTACGTATTGCGCAATTAGCAGCAGTTTTACAACAAACAAAACGTCTCTTTTCACACATCTTGGAGAAAGAAGATGAAAACCTATTGCGCCTATTTTTTCACATAAATGCATCCGAATATTGGCAAACACACTACACATTTGGCAAACCATCAAAAAAGATTAGCAAATATCCAGGTGATGCCTCCATCAATGTAATTCTGATAAACACCGTAGTTCCCCTCCTTTTTGCTTACGGCAAAAAGAATAATATTGAAAAGTATTGTACACGTGCATTAACAATATTGGAAGAATTAAAACCGGAAAGAAACAGTATTATAACTGAATTCAGGAAACACAACATTACTCCAAAAAATGCCGCCGATACCCAAGCGCTTATCCAATTGAAGAAGGAATATTGCGACAAAAAGAAATGTTTGTATTGCAAAATTGGGTACCAAATCCTCTCAGGAAAAATAAAAACCGATTAATTTTAATAGAAAATGGGCGATTCGTTTCACACAACTGCTTTAATTATTCTATAACACATACAAAATAAATGAGTAAACTGAAAAAAAAGCCCATTATCATTGGCATTGGTGAATTACTCTGGGATTTATTACCTACAGGAAAAAAAGCAGGTGGAGCACCCATCAATTTTGCATATCATGCTTCGCATATGGGTGCCGAAAGCTATGCTATTAGTGCTGTTGGTAAAGATTTGTTAGGCGATGTAATAATGGAAGAGATCGATAAAATAAAAATAGGTCACGTTATCGAGAGAGTCAATTTTCCTACAGGAACAGTACTCGTAGAATTAAAAGAGGGTATTCCGAATTACACAATTATTGAAAATGTTGCTTGGGATCACATTCCGATGACGATGCAGATAGAAGAATTAGCAAAAAAAGCAGATGCGATATGTTTTGGGACACTTGCACAACGTTCGGAAAGGTCACGTAAGACTATTCAATCAGTTCTTTCGTTTGCACCGGAAGAAGCCTATCGGATTTTCGATATCAACATACGCCAAAACTTCTATTCAAAAGCAATCATTCTTGAATCTCTGCGAATGTGTAATGTGTTTAAAATTAACGAAGAAGAACTTATCCTATTAAAAGAGTTATTCAATAAACAACAGAGCAATGAAAATGATGTATGTAATTGGTTTGTAAAAGAGTTTCATCTAAAATTTATGATCCTAACTGCGGGTAGTGATTACAGTAAAATTTTCGCTTCTGAAACATTTTCACACATAAAAACACCAAAAGTAAAAGTTGTGGATACAGTTGGAGCCGGTGATGCTTTTACAGGAGTTTTTATATCATCAATCCTCAATGGCAAGCCATTGTTTGAAGCCCATCAGGAAGCTGTAGAAAGGGCTGCTTTCATTTGCACCAAAAGCGGAGCCTGGGTTACAGAATAATCAAAAGAGCGAGTTTAAGACGTCAAGTTATTTCGGCACAATCCCTTAGGCTTTTCAGATTTAAAAAAACTTACAAACACGAATGTTTGTACTTCAAAACTGAGTGTCAAATTCTCTCAGGAAGGATAAAAGCCGCTTAATTTTTAATAAAAAAGGGCGATTTACTTATTTTTGGCAACCATTTTTTACCAAACTGCTTAAATCGTTGTATTTTTGTATCTTCAGAAACAATCTGATTTTTAAATTAATCTGTTTCAACTATGTTTTCAGTATACAAAAATCTCATTTATAAAACTCTATACTTTATAGGTAGCGTGCTTTTATTATATGCATGCGCAAATATTGCCGCACCCACGGGAGGATTATACGATGTGGATCCGCCAAAAGTCGTAAAGGCTTCCCCGGATTTTAATGAGACGAATAGCAAACAATCGAAAATAGAAATACTTTTCGATGAAAATGTGAAAATTGAGAATCCAATGGAGAAAGTAATTATTGCTCCTCCTCAACAAAGTTTTCCGGTTATCAAAGCGCAAGGCAGAAAAGTAATTATTGAGTTGGAAGATGAATTAGAGGATAACACAACTTATACCATCGACTTTACCGATGCTATTGTAGATAACAACGAAGGCAACCCGCTTGAGAACTTCTCTTTGTCCTTCTCCACAGGAGATAAGATAGATTCATTGGCTATTTCAGGAATAGTATTGCGAGCAGAAAACTTGGAACCCGTACAGGGTATTTACGTAGGAATTCACTCCAACCTCAACGACACAGCGTTTACGAAAACACCCTTCAAACGTATTTCCCGAACCGATTCGCGTGGTATATTTACCATTAAAGGAGTTGCAGAAGGAAAATATAGAGTTTACGCATTGGGAGACCTCAATCGAAATTACAAATACGATAATCCTCAAGAAGAAATCGCTTTCCTAGATTCAATCGTTGTACCTTCAAGCATTCAAGCGATGCGCAACGACACGGTATTTAAAGACAGCTTGACCATTGATACCATATACCAGATTCAATACACACGTTTTTTGCCTGACAACATTCTTTTACGTTCGTTTGAGTCCGGGTTTGAAAGACAATATTTGCAGAAACACGAACGCACCCTTCCATACAAACTCGATCTGTTTTTTGCGGCACCCACAAAAGAGTCTACTTTCAGTTTGTTAGAACCGACAGCTACATCTGACAATTGGTATGTAAAGGAGTCGAATGTAACTAACGACAGCGTTTCTATCTGGATAACCGATTCCCTTATTTTTCAAATGGATACCGTAAAGTTAATAGTAGATTATTTGCGTACAGATACGCTAAACAATCACGTATTGAACACCGACACACTGAATTTTACATTCAGAGGTACACGAAAAAAAGAGAGTGATAAAGAGAAGAAGAAAGATGAGAAGTCGGAAGAACCTATTCGTCACCTGAATATACGTCACACTATACAATCGACCCACGAAATATTCAATCCAATCTATTTGGAATTTGAACAACCGCTTACTGATTTCGATTCAACGAAAATAAAACTTCAGCATGAAGTGGATTCTCTCATTATTCCTATTGAGTACGCACTTAGTACCGATTCATTAAACTCACGAAAGTATCGTTTACAATACAAATGGGAGCCGGGCGAAAAATATAAGTTATTAATTGATTCGGCAGCCTTCGAAAGTGTGTATGGTCTACATAACGATAAGTTGGAACAGACATTCAACATAAAAAAACTGGAACAATACGGTAACCTGCTGTTCGTAATAACCGGATTGCCGCAAGGCAAAACTGCTTATGTAGAGTTACTGGATGCGCAAGATAAACCTTTTAGAAAAAAACGTGTCAGAGACAACGAAGCTCTTTTTATGGATTTAAATCCGGGTAAATTATATGCTCGTCTATTTATAGATGAAAATGAAGATGGAGAATGGACATCGGGTGACTACGAGTTGAAGCGTCAACCGGAAATTGTATTTTACAACCCGAAAGCTTACGAAATTAGAGCTTTCACCAATCACGAAGAACCATGGGATCTGAATGAACAACCATTTAACAAACAAAAACCACTTGAAATAACTAAAAACAAACCTGAGGAGAAAAAGAGAAGAAACAGAAACGAAGAAGAGAGGCAAAGAGGCAGTCAATCTCAAAGATCCTCAACGCCTCCTATGAATG
>JAQVGF010000120.1 GCA_028696875.1 Dysgonamonadaceae bacterium | reverse complement strand
CTCATTGCAAACGGTATTGTTGCCAATGGCAATTGTTGCGGTATAAAGTACCAACCAAGTAAGAACAAACTTAACAGTGCAAAGTTAATAAAATGATACCAATATACTACTTTTTTGAAAGGGTTAAGCCAAAATAAAATGGCAATAAAAAGATGGATTGGATGAAGCCAAACAAGATTCCAATTGGGACTGGTTGCCGGATGTTCTGAAAAGAAAACCAAAAAGGCTGCAATTACTCCTCCAGCTCCTGCTACAAAAAACAAGATGGTATCGTATATTCGAGCAGTTTTGTCATGATGGAACCGGGCTTGAAAAAAAGAGATAACCAAGGTTAGAATCAACAATGCGAATGCAATGGGTACGGGTTTTATTATACTCCATTCGTGTCTCACAGTATCCTGATTATCAGACTTTAGTAAGATTTCCGTAGATTTCACAAGAGGGGAAGAAATTGTGTCATTAAAATGGACTTTTGCATCTGCAAAAGCATGCATTAAGTAAACGGGTAAGAACATTTTTTCACGATCTGTAATATACTTGTCGGCATCGGAACCTATCAACAGATCTATTCCGAATTCCATCCAGGAAAACTCTCCAACACATTCGTGAATGAGATCTCTGAACGTTTGATTTGAATTTGTTGCGGGATATATAACAGGCTTGTTTACAACTTTTTCAACTATGTCTCGTGGTCTCGTGGCACAGTTATCATAAAAATAATTGTAACGATACCTGCGATTCTCCGGTAATGCATTTATATATAAATCTTCCCAAAGCTGTTGTTTCTGGCCTTTCGTTAAAATCAGCTCCTGAGTAACAACCTCCACACCTTTCATCTTATTTTCCAAAAGAAAATCATTAAAGGAAGTTACGCCTAAAACATAATCGGTTTCTCCACGAAGGAAACGATACAAAAAATCCGGTTGGGAAGAATCGAAATAACCATAATTGAAAACAGCATCTACGCCTGTAGAATCATCAGCAACCGTCAGAACCGTGTGTCCATAAAGAGAATATATGGCTCCCGTCCACGGATATGCAGTCATTAAACTAATTTTAGCGTTGTCGCTAAGTTCTGTTTGAGCCGAGAGAGAAAAAAAAGATATGATAGTGAGCAAAAATGCTGTAACGATTGATTTTTTCATCGAATATTTTTCAACTTCATTGTTTTTATTAAAGCAGGCAAATGTAAGGTTTTTTCAAGAAATTATCAAACTTAAGACGTTAGTGTCCGTAAAAGTTGCTTTTTATTTAATTTTTATTGGACTAAACATTAAATTCATTCTTTTAAATTTGGAGAAAGGTAACTTATATATTATCGTTGCTTTATATTTAAAAGAATGTTTTAGTGAAATAGATTAGGACAGTAGTTGCATACAAACATTATTTTGAAGAGTTTTTAGAGAATTTGCCTGAAAAAGTTCAAGATAAAATTTTTAAAATTCTTGAGATAGTAAAATTTCAGCAACAAGTTCCTACACGATATTTAAAGCATATAGAAGGAACTGATGGTTTGTATGAAGCAAGATTTTCATTTAGAAGCAATATTTGGAGAGTCTTTTGTTTTTTTGAAGAGGGACAGCTCATCATTCTCTTAAATGGATTTTATAAAAAAACACAGAAGACTCCTAAGAAAGAAATAATGAAGGCATTAAAACTGAAGAAAGAGTATTTCGAAGAAAAAGAACTTAAGAAAAATGGAAGCAATAAATAAAAACACCAAATCTTGGTCAGAAATTAAAGATAAAGTATACGGCAAAAAAGGAACTGAAAAAAGAAATCAACTTGAAAGAGAAGTTGAAACTTTGAAAATCGGTCTTCTGTTACGTCAGGCACGAGAAGCTAAAAACATGACTCAAGAAGAACTGGCAAAGGTAATTGATAAAAAAAGAACTTACATTTCACGCGTAGAAAATGATGGTAGCAACATAACCTTAAAAACCCTCTTCGAAATTGTTGAAAAAGGACTTGGAGGAAAGGTTACTATAGGTATCAATCTATAGACAATATAGAAATGAAGAGAAATTTTGAAGGGTATCTGTAGTTTCGCTCCTAATGAGAGATACAGCAATACAGTTCGCGCAATTGCATCGCGTGGGGATTTACGATTTTATTCTTTTTTGATTTTAGCAAATCAACCCACACGAAAGGATTCGTGCGGGAGCGGCGTAGTTTCGCTTCGAATACCGAGACGTTGTATACCACGATCTTCGACCAAACATAAAAAAAATAATTCTATATTTTCATTACAAGTTCATATTATTTGTGTAACTTTGTAGATATAAACCCTTTAAACTTATTATTATGAGTAAATATCTGTTTGTCGCTTTGAGTTTTATTTTTTTATTGCCTGTTTCAGCTCAAGATATCAAATTAAATGCCCCCAATAAAAATGGAGGAAAACCTCTAATGGAGGCATTGAGCAAACGTAAATCTATTAGAGATTTCAAAAAAGAGAAGGATTTGCCTATTAGTGTATTATCAGATTTGATGTGGGCTGCTAATGGTTTTAATCGCGAAGATAAACGAACATCACCCACTGCAAACAATCGTCAGGAGATTGATGTGTATGTAACGCTAAAAGAGGGTGTTTATTTTTACGACGCTAAAAACCAATTGCTGAAACTTATTAAAAGTGGCGATCATCGAAAATCTGCCGGAACACAAGACTTTGTTGCGACAGCATCTCTGAATTTAATTTATGTAGCTGATATGAATAAAGCCTCAAGCAGAGAATATGCATACACCGATTGTGGATTTATTGCTCAAAACGTTTATCTGTTTGCCGCTTCCGAAGGATTAGGAGCGGTTGTTCGTGGATCATTTAATAAGGATTCATTAGCAGAATTACTGAACCTTCCTTCTCACCAAGAAGTTTTGCTTACGCAATCGGTTGGGTATCCGAATTAATGAAAAAAGCGATGATTTTATAAAAACCATCGCTTGTTTATACTGCTCGCGCGTGTCGCGTTAGCGAGCAAACTCTTTCTTTTTTTAATAATTTCTGCTTTGCAGCATTCACCCTGTGAAAATTCTTCATTATTTCACAGGGCAAGCCGATTACAAATCAGCGCCAGCGGGTATCGCAGAATTTGTCCTTTACTTGCAAAGAATAAACTTATTTCTTTTTACGATCACCGTAACGATTTCTAAACTTATCAACACGTCCTGCTGTATCCACCAACGTTTGCTTGCCGGTGTAGAACGGATGAGATGAACTTGTAATTTCAAGTTTAACAAGGGGATATGTAACTCCATCTATTTCAATGGTTTCTCTTGCATTGACTGTGGAACGAGAAATAAAAATTTCGTCGTTGGACATATCTTTGAAAACTACCGGACGGTAATTTGAAGGATGAATGTCTTTTTTCATATTAATTGAGTCTTTATAAAGATTATATTTTGCTGTACGAGCGTTTATTAATTTCAGCTTGCAAAGATACAACATTTTGTGAAAAAATGAAATTATTAAATGAGAATTTCTGTATTAAGAAACATATTTCGTAATTTGCGACCTAAAATAGATGAAATGAATATTGAAATTATTACAATTGGCGACGAATTACTTATCGGTCAAGTTGTTGATACCAATTCGGCATGGATGGCAGAAAAATTAAGTGAAGCCGGTTTTGTCGTAAATCAAATTACCTCAATTAAAGATAATCACCACAGCATTTTTACTGCAATTGATGATGGGTTTAAACGATCGGATATCCTCTTGCTCACAGGAGGAAACGGACCAACAAAAGACGATATCACAAAAAACACACTCTGCAACTATTTTGATGATCACCTCATAATGAATGACGAAGTAGTGAAAAATATTGAAGCACTTTTTCAACAGAAAAAGTTAGTTCTGAATGAACTTACACGTAATCAGGCTTTGGTACCGAAGAAAAGCAAAGTCATTCAAAACAAAGTTGGTACGGCGCCAATTCTATGGTTTGAGAAAAATGGTAAAGTGCTTGTTTCAATGCCCGGAGTACCTTTTGAAATGCGCTATGCAATGAACGAAGAGATTATTCCACGATTAACGGCAGCATTCGAAACAAAAACTTTCTTAAAACAAGTCTTTTTCACCTATGGTATTTCTGAATCTGCATTAGCTATTCATTTAAATGAGTTCGAGGGAAACCTACCGGATGGGTTTGCATTGGCATATTTGCCGGGCGGCGGAGTTATTCGTTTACGACTCTCTGTGAAAGGTGAAGAGCATTCCGATGAAATGAAAAAACAGGCAGAAAACCTAAAAAATGAACTCGGAGAATACTTGTTAATAGATTCTGAAGGACCACTGGAACAAATATTGGCTACTACATTGAAGAACAAAGGTTTAACTATTTCATTGGCAGAGAGTTGCTCCGGTGGTTATATTGCTCATTTGCTAACTACCATTCCCGGTTCTTCAAGTTATTTTAAAGGCGGCATTGTTAGCTACGCCGATAGTTCAAAAAAGAAACTCCTTTATGTAAAAGAAGCTAATCTTGAAAAATATGGTGCAGTAAGTGAACAAGTGGTTGAAGAAATGGCAAAAGGTGCTCTGTCCATATTTGAAACCGATTGTGCGATTGCTGTTTCCGGTATTGCCGGTCCCGATGGCGGAACGGACGTCATCCCGGTTGGCACAGTTTGGATTTGCACCATATATAAAGATATTGTAGTAAGCAATAAGTACAGGTTTGGAAATTCACGCGAAGAAAATATTAATCGTTCGGCGACTATGGCAATGGTGCAGATGTTGAGGATGATTAAATAGCGGTTAGCGATTAGCTGTTAGCTTTTAGCCAAGAGAGACAGCCTTGTAAAGACGCAAAACTTTGCATCTCTACAAGCAGTTTATTAGTAATCAATGATTTGCAAGAAATGTTAATTTATAATGTCAAACCCGGTATAAGGAACCAATACTTTCGGGATAGTAATGCCTTCCGGCGTTTGATTGTTCTCAAGCAATGCTGCTAAAATACGAGGTAAAGCCAGTGCACTGCCATTTAATGTGTGACAAAGTTGAATCTTTCTGTTTTCATCCCGATAACGACATTTTAATCGGTTTGCCTGATAACTTTCAAAATTTGAAACCGAGCTTACTTCCAACCAACGTTTCTGCGCAGCAGAAAACACTTCGAAGTCGAAGGTTAGCGCAGAGGTGAAGCCCATATCGCCACCGCACAATCGAAGAATGCGCCAGGGTAATTCTAATTTCTCAACCAATGTTTGTACATAATTAACCATTTCGTCTAATCGCTCGTAGGAATTTTCCGGTGCATCAATACAAACAATCTCCACCTTATCAAACTGATGCAATCTATTTAGTCCGCGTACATCTTTTCCGTAGGAACCCGCCTCACGGCGAAAACAAGCTGAATATGCGGTGTTTTTTATCGGAAAATCAGCTTTATCTAAAATTACATCTCGATAGATATTAGTAACAGGAACCTCAGCGGTAGGGATTAAATATAAATCATCCACTTCTGCATGATACATCTGTCCTTCTTTATCAGGAAGTTGTCCTGTTCCAAATCCGGAATCGGCATTTACCAAATAAGGAGGTTGAACTTCTAAGAAACCATTATCACGTGCGTTATCTAAAAAGAAATTGATGAGAGCACGTTGCAAACGTGCACCTTTTCCTTTATAGACGGGAAATCCGGCTCCTGTTATTTTTACTCCTAACTCAAAATCGATAATATCGTATTTTGAGGCTAAAACCCAATGTGGTTCAGCACTTTCAGGTAGATCTGGGAAGTTACCTCCCGAACGTTCAACCAAATTATCATCAGCCCCTTTTCCTTCGGGAACCGACTCGTGAGGAAGGTTGGGAATATTGACTAAAATTTCTTGAAGCTGTTTTTCACAAGAAGCCAAATCTGTTTCATGTTTTTTCGCTTCTTCTTTAAGCATGGTAACCTTTTGACGAAGCTTTTCTGCCTCTTCTCTTTTGCCTTCTTTAAAATAAGATCCAATCAGTTTTGAAAGTGAGTTTACTTCTGCTAAAATATTATCTAATTGGGTTTGAGCATTTCTTCTTTGTTCATCCAGATTGATAACCCGGCGTATCATTTCTTCTGAATCGAAATTTCTTTTTCGCAAACGAGCAATCACCTCTTGTGGATTATCGTAAATTTGTTTAAGTGTCAGCATTGGGTATAAATATTTACAACTTTTTTCAAACCACAAAGGTAATAAAAAAGTTGTAGCCTAAAGTTTTTCGCTAAACGTAATTTTTAGGTTTTTTATTATGATAGCAGGAAAAGACAAGATTAAAACAATTGGAAATGTAAAAATTCCAATGCTTCTCTCTCTTTTCTTTTTCGGATTTTATAGTTGCGTATAACTAAATAAGTAAATCCCGCGAATGTGGCAATTAGAAGAACATCTTTTATAACGGTTTTTTTCATAATGAGTCAGTTTAATCAGTATAAAATAATTAAGTATCTAAATTCCAGTTAACTGTTAACGTCTTTATAGTGTAATACAATTAAAACAGCAATTAGCTGCCTTGAAAGTACTCATTTTTTGTTACCTACACACTGTTTTAACTTTATTTAAGAGTGCTGATTGAGAAAACTTTTTTTGTGCGGTTTGTAATTTTGAACCGATCATCTACTCTATAATTAACAATCCACACAATATCATTTCCCGAACATACAACCCAAGTTTCTTCTTTTTGAAAGAGATTAAATTTATTATCCGTAAAAAAATCGCTTAACTTTTTTCTGCCTTTCATTCCGAAAGGAATAAACCAATCTCCCTTTTTCCATTTACGCAACGTCAATGGGAAGGTCAA
>JAQVGF010000119.1 GCA_028696875.1 Dysgonamonadaceae bacterium | reverse complement strand
AATAAAATATTTTTAATCTAAACGTAGAATTGTAAGAGAT
Source organism: Dysgonamonadaceae bacterium (assembly GCA_028696875.1). Taxonomy (GTDB): domain Bacteria; phylum Bacteroidota; class Bacteroidia; order Bacteroidales; family Dysgonomonadaceae; genus UBA2632. Next base: position 6,932 of record JAQVGF010000119.1, on the reverse strand, counting down.
GAACGTAAAAATTGAGGAAAGTTGGAAAAATATTTTGAAGGATGAGTTTGAGAAACCCTATTTTAAATTGCTCACACAATTTATTCGCAAAGAATACAGTTCTCAACAAATTTATCCACCGGCAAAGCTCATTTTTAATGCGTTTGATCAATGTCCTTTTGATCAAGTAAAAGCAGTTATTATTGGTCAAGACCCTTACCACAATCCCGGACAAGCAAATGGATTGTGTTTTTCTGTGAACGATGATGTGCGGGTTCCGCCCTCTCTGATCAATATTTACAAAGAGATAAAAGATGATTTAGATAAAAATATTCCCGAATCGGGAAATTTGGAGCGTTGGAGCAAACAAGGAGTATTGCTTTTAAATGCCACACTTACAGTTCGCGCTCATCAAGCCGGATCACACCAAGGAAAAGGGTGGGAGCAATTTACTGATACAGTAATAGATAAACTCTCAAATAAACGTGAGAACTTAGTCTTTATTTTATGGGGAAGTTTTGCTCAGCGTAAAGGAGAGAATATTGATGCGAATAGGCACCTCATCCTTAAGTCACCACATCCTTCGCCACTGTCCGCTCATCGCGGATTCTTTGGCAATCAGCATTTTAGTAGATCAAACGATTATTTGATTCGGCATGGAAGAGAACCAATTGATTGGTGAGAGAAAGTGGTTTGGGAGTATCTGTTTAGTGTTCTGTGGTTGTGTGAAGCGGGAATCTAAAATCTAAAATTGAATTCACTCCAAAAAGTCAATCTCACTGATTTCCGCCCTTCTCTTAATTCTTAATTCTTAACTAAATTACCCAACACTTCCCTCCAAACTAATCTGTAGTAACTTCTGAGCTTCCACAGCAAACTCCATGGGGAGTTTATTAACAACCTCTTTCACGTAACCGTTTACAATAAGACCTACAGCAACTTCCGGGTCAAGTCCGCGTTGATTGCAATAAAATACTTGGTCTTCACTTATTTTAGATGTAGTTGCTTCATGTTCCAGTACAGCGGATTGATTTTGAATATCGGTATACGGGAAAGTATGAGCACCACAATGATCTGTCAATAGCAGACTATCACACTGAGAGTGATTTCGAGCATTATCTGCTTTTTTTGTGACTTTTACTAAACCTCTATAACTGTTTTGACTATTTCCTCCTGATATCCCTTTACTCACAATACGACTCTTGGTGTTCTTTCCAATATGAATCATTTTTGTTCCGGTATCGGCTTGTTGCCAATTATTGGTTACCGCCACAGAATAAAATTCGCCTACCGAATTATCGCCTAAAAGAATACAAGAAGGATACTTCCAAGTTATGGCCGAACCGGTTTCAACCTGTGTCCAAAGAATTTTCGAATTTACACCTTGGCAAAGTCCTCGTTTAGTCACAAAGTTAAAAACGCCACCCACACCATCTTTACTCCCGGGATACCAGTTTTGTACAGTAGAATATTTAACTTCCGCATTGTCCATAGCTATTATCTCAACAATTGCAGCATGCAATTGATTCTCTTTGCGCATAGGTGCAGTACAGCCTTCTAAATAACTAACGTATGAATCATCATCGGCAATAATAAGCGTACGCTCAAACTGTCCGGTATTTGCTGCATTTATTCTAAAGTATGTGGACAACTCCATGGGACAGCGCACTCCTTTAGGAATATAAACAAACGACCCATCACTAAATACCGCAGAATTAAGTGCAGCGTAATAGTTGTCATTGTATGGAACAACAGTTCCCAGGTACTTTTTCACCAAATCGGGATGATGTTTCACTGCATCGCTAAACGATCCAAATATCACTCCTTTTTCTGCTAAAACGTCTTTAAAAGTAGTTTTAATGGAGACACTATCCATTACTGCATCTACTGCTACACCAGTTAGTTGTTTCTGCTCATCTAAGGGTATTCCCAAACGTTCAAATGTTTTTAAAAGTTCCGGATCAACTTCATCCAAACTCTTTGGCCCATCTTTCTTTTTTGTAGGATCGGCATAATATATTATTTCCTGAAAATCAATTTCCGGAATGTTTAGATGTGCCCATTCAGGTTGTTTCATTGTCAACCAATTTCTATAAGCTTTCAAACGAAATTCTAACAACCACTCGGGTTCTTCTTTTTTCGAAGAAATAAGCCGTATAACATCCTCATTTAAACCTTTTTCTATTGTATAAGTGTCAACATCAGATGAAAATCCAAATTTATAGTCTGATGTAGTTAGATCATTTAATATTTTATCTTGGTCTGTTGCTTGCATAATGTTTTGATATTTATGAAATGTAAAGCATTGAGCTTACTCTGAAAATTCTCAATAGACTTATTAGAGTAGGCTTCAAGCATTCTGAAAGCTGAAAAACTACCTGAGATAGTTTATTGAAAGATAGAACTCATAACAATTTTGTAGTTTGATTTGTTTAGTTTGATAAACATTGCGAGAATCGTAACTATCGTCTACAGCCTCGCTTATAGCTCTACGTATAGGATTGAATAATTCCTTGGGTATTTAATTTTTTATAAGCTAATCAATGTAATTTTTAGCAACACTTTCGGGAATGATAATTGATTTTATCTCTTCGTAGGGAATAGTCACTTCAATGGGTCCCATCGAATATGGAGCAATTTCATATTGATTAAAGATGTAATGTATCCCTTCATTGTTCAGCCAAAAGTTATTGTTGGGAGCAATTTCATTGATATCGAAAAACCCTTCATCAATCAGCTTCTCGGGACTGTCTACTTTGTATTTTTCCATTAATTTCTCAACAATTTTCGAAGTCAGAAAATGATGATAATTTGGTTGAAAAATATCTTCTTCCGTAACCGTTGTTAATTCATTTAAATCTATCGTATAATATAAAACTCGTAACGATCCGTGTGCACCTCCCGTATAATCGTAATGTTCTACCGAATAACTAAGTATATTTTTATCATTATATAATATTTTATTGCTTTTTCCCAAACTGTACCAGTACCACGAAGGTCTGTTCTCGCCTTCTAAGTTAGCCAGATCCTGATTGTATTGATTGGTCAATTCTCTGTATTCCTCCACATAGTTTTCCACATATTTATCCAAAGCATCTTGTGGAGAGAGGGAATCGTATGTTTCGTCGTTGAAAAAAGTTCCATTAAATATTTGTTGTAATCGCGCCAAATCTTCTTGATTGTTGAATTTTTTGGGATACAAAAAATCAATTTTTACATCAGCATATGGAAGTGTAGTATCATTTTGTGGAAGCAAAAACACTTTTTCGTTCATTTGAAGATGATCAAATTCAACGTGATTCTCTTCTGATTTCTTTTGAATACACGATACGAGATTTATACCAACTATAAAAGCCAATATTGTTATAAAAACTCTGTTTTTTCTCATAGTTAATTTCTTATTGAATAATTTGTCTTATAGCACCTAATTCAGGATAAAAAATAACCTTTATGGGCTGTTTTCTGCTATCAAACATACGTCTGGTTAAAACATCTTGAGAGCCATACTGAACTACATCAACCTCTTTGTTTGCCAAAGCCTGATTGCGAAAATTAACCGTTAACTGAGCCTTCGAGGGAATATTATAAACAACACCTTCCGAAAACTTTTTCTCCAATTGACGAATCTGTTTGTCCGTTAGTTCCACTTGAGGTTGCGGATTTTTATTTATTAATGTCAGATAAACGGGTTCACCCGCCAAGTCATCAGCACTTGTTAGACCCAGTTTTTCTGAAAAACGAAAAATTACTTCACGGTCTATATTCTCATTTTTAGGAATTACGGATATGGTTTTCATGATGTATTCAGTCTTAATGTTGCCTTCAAACAATTCAACCAATGCTTTTTCCTGCATATTTATTTGATCCATCACTAATTTATATGCATTTCCGTCGGGAGGCATGTTGTCGGCTTCCCCGGTGAGAATGTCGCTTCTGCTCATTCTTAATGCAAAAATTTGTTTGGCAATAAGTTCTGCCTGTTTCGAGCGTGAACCGGCCAAAAGAATCTCTTCGGTCAACAAAGATTGCGCATCAACTGTAGATGGAGAGACGGTTTGAGGCGATGAAGTTTTCATTTTATCATCAATTGGAGGAGTATCGTTAATAGCGCAAATTAATCCTTCTTTTGTCAGATAGACATAGGGCTCCACCGTGTTTGATTTAAATGGGATAAGATAAGATTGATTTTTATCTGGTATTCCAACATTATGGATTTCAACACCGTTGAGCGAATATACAACTTTATCTTCTAAAATTGGATTGTCTATATTAAGATATTGTTTAGCATATTGATAATATTCGCCTCTTTTATACGTCGTTTTGGTTATATTTAGTTCAAAATCGAGTTGAGTAATGGGTAAGGAGTACACAACTCCATAATCATTACTTTTTAGTGCATTGTGTCTGATTGGAGTTTGTGCATAAACCGACTGCGCCAGCAGCAAAGTGATGAAAAAAATCCAACTAACAAGAATCTCTGTTTTCGTGTTCATTTCTTTTAAAATTAATTATTAAAAAGCGGACTGAAACTGATTTAAAAAGTTGACATCGTTTTCAAAAAACAATCGTATATCGTTTATTTGATATTTGAGCATAGCAATGCGTTCAATACCCATACCGAAAGCATATCCGGAGTAAATGTTACTATCGATTCCACAGTTATCTAAAACGGCTGGATCCACCATGCCGCAACCAAGAATTTCTACCCAACCGGTGTATTTGCATATATTACACCCTTTTCCTCCGCATATGTGGCACGAAATATCCATTTCGGCACTTGGCTCCGTAAATGGGAAATAGGAAGGTCTTAAACGTATCTGGGTATCTTTTCCAAACAATTCTTTTGTAAAGAAAAGCAAGGCTTGTTTTAAATCAGCGAATGAGATATTTTTATCGATATAGAGTCCTTCAATTTGATGGAAGAAGCAATGTGCTCTTGCTGAAATCGCCTCATTTCTGTAAACTCGACCGGGGCATATAATGCGAATGGGCGGCTGCGTTTTTTCCATCACGCGAGTTTGAACTGACGAAGTATGCGTACGTAAAACAACTTCCGGATTTCGTTGAATAAAAAACGTATCCTGCATATCGCGTGCCGGATGATCTTCAGCAAAATTTAGTGATGAAAAAACATGCCAGTCGTCTTCTATTTCAGGACCTTCAGCAATCGAAAAACCTAATCTTTTGAAAATGGAGTTGATTTCTTCCTTTATTAGAGATAACGGATGGCGCGTTCCCAAAGGAATGGGATACGAGGTGCGCGATAAATCAATTTCTTTTGACTGCACGTCCGTTTCTGCGATATTCTCCTTAAGTTCATTTAATCGGTCTTGCAATGTGCTTTTAAGCTTATTCAGTTGTTGACCAACTTCCTTTTTTTGTTCAGGAGGAACTGTTCTAAACTCACTCATAAGCGAATTTATAATCCCTTTTTTACTTAAATATTTAATTCGAAGGGCTTCAAATTCCTCCGGATTACTTGCTTTTAAATTATTTATTTCCGAAAAGATTTTAAATATTTCATCAATCATTGTGCCTGTCTGCTTTTTTTACTTTATTTATTTCACTGCAAAATTACACTTTTCTATGCTATTTGCCTCATTTTTATTTAAAAGAATTGGTAATTATCGGTACAACTATCTTTTTTAAAATGAGAAAGTAATTGTAAATTTGTTTTTTCATCTAATAACGAAACAATATTTGGCAATAATCCAAAGAGCTTCACATTTCATTTGTTCATTAACAATATGACATGATAACTAAAGTGCAACAACATATATTAGAGCATAAACTTCTTACTGAGAGGAGTAAGATAATTGTGGGATTAAGTGGCGGTCCCGATTCAATGGCGTTAATTCATCTTTTAATGGAGTTAGGCTACAAATGCATTGCTGCACATTGCAATTTTCATTTACGTGGTGAAGACTCAAATAATGACGCATTGTTCGTTCAAAACTGGTGTGAAACACACAACATTTCATTTTTTTCCATCGATTTCGATACATATTCGTATGCTACCCAAAAGAATATATCTATTGAAATGGCTGCCAGAGAGCTCAGATACAACTGGTTCGAAGAGCTTAGAATTGAACAAAAGGCAGATGTAGTGGCAATAGGTCATCACAAAGATGATTCAGTAGAAACTATACTTATCAATCTAATTCGGGGAACCGGAATTAAAGGTTTGACCGGTATACCGGTGCGAAAAAAACATATTGTTCGTCCGCTTCTTGCTGTTTCGCGCATAGAAGTAATGGAGTATCTTTCTGCTAAAAACATTCCTTATGTAGTTGATCAAACAAATGAGGAGGACATATATACGCGCAATACCTTACGATTAAAAGTGTTGCCTATTTTAGAAACAATCAACCCTTCGGTTAAAAACTCAATACTCAAAACTTCTGCAAATTTAAAAGAAGTGGAGAAAATATACGATCGGTTCATAAAAAATTCCATTGAGGATGTGTTGGTTGATAACAATATAAATATCAAAAAGCTTAAATCTACGGCTTCTCAACAGTCTGTTTTGTTTGAAATATTATCACCATTGGGTTTCACACCTTCTGTTATTGAAGATATTTCCGATAATTTAGACTCCATTCCCGGAAAATTATATTTATCAAAAGAGTACAGAATATTGAAAGATCGTGACTATTTATTAATCTCTCAAATCAATGAAGAAGAAGTTTGCGATAAAGAGTTTTTAATTTATCCGGAGTCTGTAAAAAGAAATACACCTTTTTTTCTATCTTTAAAAATAGAAGATTTTAATCCGGAATATATTATACAAAAATCTCCTTCAGTATTACAAGTTGATTTTGATAAATTGACCTTCCCATTGACGTTGCGTAAATGGAAAAAGGGAGATTGGTTTATTCCTTTCGGAATGAAAGGCAGAAAAAAGTTAAGCGATTTTTTTACGGATAATAAATTTAATCTCTTTCAAAAAGAAG
>JAQVGF010000118.1 GCA_028696875.1 Dysgonamonadaceae bacterium | reverse complement strand
AACCGGATAGAACGAAAGAGATGTACGAAAAGATGAGATCGTTACGCACAGAGTCAGATATTTTTCCGTTTTATCCGAATTAAATAGTGAGTTAAGTTTTTTGTTTTCAAAACAAAAAGCAATTACTTAAAGAGTTATATTAAATTAAGTAAAGCGTTAACATTACACTAAACAAAAATTCAGTATATTTGCATATTAGTGTCAATATTCGAAGTTCCTGATTAGAGTCGTGAATATTAAGCTCCTCATGTTTTATTCAAATCTTTAATTAGGAGTTACAGATAAAATCAAACCCATTAAATAATCAAATCAAACAAAAAATGAAAAAGTTATTCAATTTGTTCCTATTAGCTATTTTGCTAACCGGATGCGTATCCACATCAGGAGATGACAAAGATGCTAATGGAGCCTACAAACCATTAACAACGGAGGTGCCTGAAAGACCTGCCGGACAAAAAGATGTATTGAACTTTACAGTTCCAAAAATTGAAACAGTACGTGTAGGTTTCATCGGACTGGGTATGCGCGGACCTGGTGCTGTAAGTCGTTTCACTCACATTCCCGGAGTGGAAATTATAGCACTTTGCGATTTACACCCCGATCGCGTTGAAAAAACTCAGACGATTCTTGAAAAAGCGGGACTCCCTGCTGCTACCGGTTACAGTGGTGAAGAAGAATCTTGGAAGGAATTATGCGACAGAGACGATATCGACTTAGTATATATCGCTACAGATTGGAAGCATCATGCTGAAATGATGATTTACGCAATGGAACAAGGCAAACACGTTGCTTCTGAGGTTCCGGCTGCTATGACCATGGAAGAGATTTGGGACGTTATCAACACTGCCGAGAGAACACAAAGACATTGCATGCAATTGGAAAACTGCGTGTACGATTTCTTTGAGTTGACAACATTAAATATGGCCCAACAAGGAGTATTTGGCGAAGTATTATATGCCGAAGGTGCCTATATTCATCAATTAGAAGATTACTGGAATTCATATGAAGGCGACTGGCGCTTAGAGTACAACAAAAATTATCGTGGCGATATATATGCTACTCACGGAATGGGACCAGCTTGTCAATTATTGGATATCCATCGTGGTGACAAAATGAACTACCTGGTATCAATGGACAGCAAACCCGTAAGCATTCCTAATTATATCAGAGAAGTGCGAGGCGAAGAAGTTGATGATTTCAAAAACGGTCAACACACCATGACAATGATTCGTACCGAAAAAGGAAAAACCATCCATATTCAGCACGATGTTGCATCTCCCCGCCCATACAGTCGTATGTATCAATTAACAGGAACAAAAGGTTTCGCAAACAAATATCCGATAGAAGGTTATGCATTGCAAGCATCTCAAGTAGATAGTGATGTAGCTGCTAATCACGAAAATCTAAGCGCTCACTCATATGTGCCGGAAGAGGTGAAAAAAGCATTAATGGAAAAATACAAACACCCCATTCATCAAGAGCTCGAAGAGCAAGCTAAAAAAGTGGGTGGACACGGTGGCATGGATTTCATTATGGATTATCGTTTGATTTACTGCTTGCATAATGGCTTGCCATTGGATATGGACGTTTATGATCTTGCAGAATGGTGTAGCTTAGCTCCTCTAACTGCACTTTCATTAGAAAACAACAGTGCCCCGGTAGAAATACCCGATTTCACACGTGGAAACTGGGATAAAGTTCAAGGATTCAGACATGCATTTGCAGAGTAAGATATCTGCTATGATTATATAGCTTTATAAATCTTTGTTCAACAAAGATTTTGGAACCAGAAAAACCCTTTTCTCTTAATTAATTGAGGAAAGGGTTTTTTAATGATAGAGTTTGTTATTTTTATGCATAATGCAGACAGGAGCCGCAATGTGCGGAATGGGCGGATTTTCCACATATCGGTCATTACGGTTTCAAACCGCATTACTCATTTTGAACTCATACGTAAAAGTATCTGCCCAATTTTCACCAAGGGTAATCGCAAGGAATTGCACATACAACACCTGCACACATAATTCTTAACTCTTCCGCGCAATTTCCACCTCCACAACCACTGGTCTGTGATCCGATGCCATTGGCTCGTTCACCACTTCTGCAGCAATAACTGAATGCATAAATTTGTCGTTTTGCTTTAGAAACAAATAATCTATTGTAACGTTTGGAGTATCAGAAGGGAATGTGGGTTGATTTGGATCGTTTAGAATAATCCAATTTTCCGATAGATTCGATATCTCTTCAGAGTCTGGGGATGCATTCAAATCTCCCACTAAAAACAGAGGTTTCGAATCATACTTCTTTGTGTGATTTTGAATAATCTTCATTGACGCTTGTCTGTCTTCTTCGTTGAGCGATAAATGCGTACAGCAAAGTACGTAATCATCCAGTTCAACAATTAGCAAGCTTCGCTTTTCCTCACGTCCCGGAAGCACGACGGCTTCTGTTCGCAATGGTTTTTCTTTTGATAAAATACCAATCCCATATTTTCCACCCTGATATTCAATGGAACCATTAAAGCTTGCGTGCATCTTGGTGCGCTTAGCTAACTCATCCAGCACAACGATTCCTTTGCTACGTTCTGTGGCACTATCTAATTCTTGAATAGCAACAGCATGAGCTTCCATCTCATTAATAACCTTGGAAATCCTGTCAAAATCGGTAACATCGTCCATGCCTTTGGCATTGCGTACATTGTAGCTGGCTATTTTAAAAGTTTTAGTGTCTTGTGATGAAGATTTATTCCTACAAGCAGTAGAAAAAGTAAGTAAGAGGAAGAAAAGTAAATAGTATATTGTTCTCATAATCAAAAAATATTTCTACCAATCCAGAATCCTATAATTATCACCAATATTATAATGGCAGCCTGTTTTCCGAAAAGAATTTTTCTCACTTGCGGAAATTTGTTTTTGCCTCCAAGATATTCAATATATAAACCAAATAAAATATAGGGACCAAAAATTACGACCAATGGGTTTTGACGAAATGCTCCTATGACATTTAGATGTAGCAAATGGTGAAATGAACGCTGAGATCCGCAGCCGGGACATTCAAATCCCGTAACAACAAGAAAAGGACATTTCGGAAAGAATGGATAAGTGCTTGGATCGATATAGAAAAAAATAACAACAGCGGTTGCAACCAAAATGGCTACAACCGTAATAACTGTTTTGTGTTTAAAACTCACAACGATGTTTTAAAATGCTAATCCTTCTCCACCCGGCAATCCCATACCCGTAAACATTGGAAGCATACCAGAAAATACCATAATCAATACAAAAATTAAATAGATAATTCCTGCAATTAATCCGTATTTAGCCCATCTTTTGGCATTTTTTGAAGAACGCATTGATTCATCATACAACCCTTGATCGTATAAAGAATTTACTTTAGCAGCATTTACAATACCAACAATCCCGAAGGGAAGGCAGCATAAAATTGTAATCAGAATAGATTCTACCAGCCAATTCTTAGGTCTAACAGGAGCTGCCGGATCAATTACCGGAGGAGGTTGTGGAGGTCTGTTTTGATTTTCCATTTTCAAAAATTAAAAAGTTTAAAAAAATAAATTAATTGTCTGATATTAAATAGCTAAAGCATTACCAATACCAGCGAGCGATCCAAAAAATATCACCGCCAGAATAATACCTATTATAGCCAGAACTATTGCTCCAATAGCAATCCACAGCGTTATTTTTGTCCATCTACCTGCGTTAGCTGAAGCATCCTGTGCTTGTGCAAAGAGTCCTTGATGATACAGTGATTCTACTTTTGAGGCATTTACAATTGCTACAATACCTAATAAGCTGAATACATTACCACATAGTATAAACGGCAAAACTGTAACCAATATGGACTCTACCATCCACGATTTGGGCATTATCGGTTTGTCTTGTGCAACAGAAGCTTGATGTGCTGTCTGATACGGTACTTCCGGTTGCGTGGAGCTTCCAAATTCAGGGTGTCCGGATGCAGCAGCTTGAAAAATTGGTTGTATTTCTACAACATCTGCGGCTCGCAGCCATTCAGACATTCCTTGCGTCCACACTAAGGTGTCTTTTCTAATCGGTTCGTTTCTTAATTCGTCTACCGTGAAGGTCCCTTTTTGTTTTCCTTCTGAGTCTATGTAAAAATATCTATTCATATGAAACGGTTATTAGGAGGTTGGTTGTTAATTATTAGTTATATGCCTCTGAATCTATTGTAATAATATCAATAATATTTTGGGCTGTATCTTTATAAATATATTGAATGGTTACTTTATTATCTTTAAAGACCTGCAACGATCTATCAGTTGTAAATGCTTTCTTCATGTTATTAATTAACTCTTTTTTCTGATTGCTAAGCAATTCAGAAGGATTGTTTGCATAGATAATCGTATAATAGTATTGAAAAATATTTTCTGGAGTTACAATGGCACTGTCGAAACGGGTGTGTTGGTCCAAAACAGTTGGTGAAGATAAATTCAAATCCTCAGCCATTTTGGTTAGCTTTAGATTTAAGCTTTTATTATTATTGGAAGTGCATTGCAAAATTAACAACATACTCATGATTAACGCTGCAATCCAATATCTGTTTAACTTCTTCATTTTCTAAAAGTTTAGAACGTTTCACAAAGTTAAATAAGTTTATCACTAAATAAAATGAATTGGAGTATTTTTTATCGAAAGATAAGAAAAATGATAGAATTGGGAAAGAAAAATGAATCCTCTATTGCAACATAGCATTTATCCAATGTTCCAATCGATAAAGCTTTTAATTGAATCCCTCCAGGATTCTTTTGTTATGGACTCTTTTTTATCCCACATTTTCATGTGGAGCTATTCATCTTTGACCCATGCTATGGGTCAATCTAATCAATGTAAAGTGATGAATTATAGAGCATTTAACATTTCGAGCATGATACTTAGAGATAATCATTTAGAGTCGTCCTCTTAATCAACCACGAAGTGGTTCAATATGAATAACCACGGGTGTAAACGCGTGGAAACAATCCAATAATATAAAGGAATCCTAAAATGGGTTCAATCTTTCGCTCTTTTCTTACAAAAAAAACTACACAATGCGGACGGAAGCCGCAATGTACTGCAATATGTCAGAATGTGCGAAGTGTTTTTACTCCTGTTTCTTCAATAAAGATGGTGGAATGTCGTCTCGACAGTCCACCATCACTTGTTAACCTTAAATCTAATACTATTATGAAAAAACCACTTTGCAAATATAAAAAAGAAATCAATGTAAAGCAAATAATTTCAATAAAAAAACAAACATTTATTTTTTGTGTCAAATTGATAGTTGCAAGTTTATAATAATGGCACATCCATACCGCTTATTTTCCGATAAAGATCCAGCGCATAAATATCAGTCATACCTGCCACAAAATCAATTACCGCCTGAATTCTTTCTGTAATATTCTCTGAATGCATATTGAATTGTACCGGAACGCGATTGAGCAAAAGTGTAGAGTATGCATGGTTCGGAGTTTGGATAGCATTAATATATCGTTCCAACAAAAAACCCAATATATGATATCCTGCTAATTCAATGTCTAATACTTCTTTTGATTTATAGATATTTTCAATTGCAAATTTGGAACATTCAGCATATGCTTGCGATGATTTCTCTGACACACGGTCCATCAACGAATCTTTGAAAGTGCCATTCAGGATTGCTTCTTCGTTTTTGTTGAACACTTCGGCACATGCTGCAATTAGTGAACCGATAATACCGGAGCGCAAATAAGCAATCTTTTCATTTGCATCTGATACCAATTCCAAATTGCGTTTTACTGATGTTAGTCTTTCTCCCTCAAAAAACTGAAGAAAGAGGGAGATTGTTTTCTCTGTTGTTAGCAAGTTCAACTTGTGGGCATCTTCAATATCCATTATCTGATAACAAATATCATCTGCGGCTTCAACAAGATAAACCAATGGATAGCGAACATATTGCAAGGGATCAGCTTTCAGTTGAATTATTCCTAAATCGCTGGCAATCTTTCGATAACTGTTTTCCTCGGAGGCAAAAAAACCGAACTTTTGTTTCTTGCCACTTAATTGGGATGAATAAGGGTATTTTACTATGGAGGCAAGGGTGGAATAGGTCATGACAAAACCACCCAAACGCCGCCCGATAAACTGATGAGTGAGCAATCGAATGGCATTTGCATTTCCTTCAAATTGAGTGAAATCTGTCCATCGACCATTTTCTTTTTCAACTTCTGTTTTAAGGCTCTGCCCTTTTCCTTCGGAAAAGAAAGTGCCGATTGCTTTTTCACCTGAATGTCCAAAAGGTGGATTCCCTAAATCGTGTGCCAGGCAAGCAGCGGAAACAATATCTCCGATCTCTTCAAAATGAGCCGGATTGTCCGGATATTTTTTTCGTAAAAAACGACTCACATAATTACCAAGCGAACGGCCTACACTGGCTACTTCCAGACTATGCGTCAGGCGATTGTGCACAAACACACTTCCCGGCAACGGGAAGACTTGGGTTTTATTTTGTAATCTTCGGAAAGGTGAAGAGAAAATAAGGCGATCGTAATCGCGTTGATATTCAGTGCGATCGTGATTGCGTAAGTCGTAATAATCTTCCATGCCAAAACGTTTGGTCGAAAGCAAACTAATCCATTTCATCTGAGGTATTGTTTCTGTATGTTCTTTTGCAAAGATAGACAATCTTAGATTGTGAATGCAAAAATAAATGTAGTAGAGTTTTATTATTGGGGTATGTGGTGTGGGGTGTGGGGGTGGGATGAAATTGAAAATTGAAAGGTGAAAATTGAAAATTTAGAGATGAATGGGCAAATTATAAGAACACGGATGATACTGATTGGACGGATGAAAGCGGATAAATACAAATGTGCGACAATGATTTTGAATATGTGGAGTGGTTGATACTGTAGGGGAGGATCTGTGTGTCCGCCCTTAGTGAAAAATATTACTACGGGTTAGGATCTGTACTCACCAAAGACCCCAGGTGGTTGGGGTGTGTTTTGACGGCTGATTATTGCGTTACAAACGC
>JAQVGF010000117.1 GCA_028696875.1 Dysgonamonadaceae bacterium | reverse complement strand
TTCAACCTTATTTTGGGCAGGATCCTCGTTCTATAGAGTCATGGAACATGACAACTGTTAGAGTGGGATTAGCACTTAAGTTTGGACGTGGTCGTGAAGTAGTAGTACCGGAAAGAGTTAGCTTTGTGCCTATCATCCCACAGTTTAGATTTGCTGTTGTATCTCCCGAAAATATTCCGGCAGAACGCAGAATTAGAGAAACATTTCCTCTACTTAACTATGTATTTTTTAATTCAGGATCAACAGATATACCCGATCGTTATGTTCTGTTAAAGAAAGATCAAGTGAAAGACTTTAAAGAAGATCAATTAGAAGAGTTCGCTCCTCTTAAATTGTCGGGACGCTCTAATCGACAAATGACTGCTTATTATAATGTCTTAAACATTATTGGTGACCGCATGGGGAAAAATCCATCCTCAAGCATTACCTTAGTCGGATCATCAGAAACAGGCTCACAAGAGGGAAGGTTAATGGCGGAATCAGTGAAACAATATCTGGTTGATATATTTGGAATTAACGCCTCAAGAATTAAGATAGAAGTTCAAGACAAACCTAAACTTCCATCAGGACAGCCGGGTGGAACACGCGAACTTGTACTTCTTCGCGAAGAAGACCGCAGAGTATCCGTAGAGAGTGGTTCGCCAGCTTTATTAATGGAGTTCCAGAGTGGAACTGATACTCGATTGAAACCGGTTGAAATTACAGCCATACAAGAAGCACCGCTTGATAGCTATGTTTCATTCAATATAGCTGAAGGTATGGAAGCACTTTCGTCTTGGACGTTGGAAGCCAAAGATAAAAGAGGAAATGTGCAAACCTTTGGACCTTATACTCAAAGAGAGGTAAATTTACCCGGAAAATTGATTTTAGGTGACGAAACCGAAGGTAATTACCAGGTAACAATGATTGGTCAAACAAAAAGTGGTATGACAGTAGAAAGAGATACTACCGTACATATGAAACTTTGGACTCCTCCTCAAGATGAAGAAGGAACAAGATTTAGTATAATCTATGAATTCGATGACACCGAAGCTATCAATATTTACAAAAAGTATCTTACAGAAGTCGTAACACCTAAGATTCCCACAGGAGGATTGGTTCAGATTCATGGTTATACCGACATTATAGGTGATGAAGCCTATAACCAAACGTTATCATTGGCAAGAGCTAACGATGTTAAGAAAATTCTTGAAGATAGCCTTTCTAAGTTAGGTAGAAGTGATGTGAAGTTTGAGGTTTCCGGATTTGGCGAGGACGAAAAACTCTCTCAATTTGAAAACAAATTTCCTGAAGAACGTTTTTATAACCGTACGGTGATAATTGATATTATTCCTAAAAAATAGGAAGATCTTCAGGCAAAAAACTTGGATTATGATAATTTTAAATTAAACAAAAAGGGGGATTGCTAAAGGAGTGATTCTCCTTTTGTTTTTATAAAACAACTGAAAATTATCTGGGTCTATATTTCATGCTTCTTTGATATACAATTTAAAAGGTTTTGCGCTTTAAGCGCTCATTTTACCGGTGAAATATGTGCAAATCTCAACAAGATCTGCATTATTTAAACATTTGGTGCGTCGATTGCGTTTAGAAAACTATCAGTCAAGATAAAATTTAATTCAGAATAAAGCAATTAATATCTAAAGTTTTGATAAAATGCGGGAATTATGTAAATATCCTCCAGAGTTTTATAACATAACTGTACATTTTATTTTCTACTTTAGTGCTCAGTTTAGTAAATTATAAAAAGATTCACATTGAATACCAAGGAAACAAAACCGACCCCTCAATCCATTAAAAAGGATTCCACTGTAAAGACCACTCTTTTTCCAATTATTGGAATTGGAGCATCGGCCGGAGGATTAGAAGCACTGGAACTACTTCTGAGGAATATACCTGATAATAGCGGAATGGCCTATGTTGTTATTCAACACTTGGATCCTACACAAAAAGGGATGCTTCCCGAACTGCTTCAGCGCATTTCGAAAATGAAGGTTTTTCAGGCAAAAGACGGAATGAAAGTGCAGCCCAACTGCGTATATGTTATTCCGCCCAACAAAAGCATGTCAATCTTAAATAGAGTACTCTATTTGTTTGAGCCTGTTGAAGCAAGGGGAATGCGCCTTCCTGTCGATTTTTTTCTTCGTTCGCTGGCAGATGATCAGCAAGAGTTTGCCGTCGGTATTATTCTCTCGGGTATGGGATCCGATGGTAGCATTGGCATTGGAGCAATTAAAGAAAATAACGGAATCGTATTAATGCAGGATCCCGGCACAGCAAAATTTGACAGCATGCCACGCAATGCTATTAATTCAGGAATTGTTGATATTGTTGCTCCTCCCCACGAAATTTATTTGAAACTGACTGGATATCTTGAACACTTACCGATAGTTAAAGCAGATATAACTGTTGGGAAAGACAACCAAAGTGCTCTGAATAAAATTATTATTTTGTTGCGTACACACACCGGAAATGACTTTTCGCTGTACAAAAAAAACACAGTTTATCGCCGCATCGAAAGGCGAATGAGTGTACATAAAATTGATGAGATCAATTCGTATGTTCACTTTTTACAAAAGAATCCTAAAGAAGTGCATATTCTGTTTAAAGAGTTGATGATTGGTGTCACCAATTTTTTTCGCGATTTATTGGTTTGGGAAAATCTAAAAGAAACAGTTATTCCGGCAAAGGTTAGTGAACACCAACCCGGCTCTACAATAAGAGCATGGATACCCGGCTGCTCTACCGGCGAAGAGGCTTATTCACTGGCTATTGTATTTAAAGAAGTAATAGAAAAAATAAATCCACACGGGGGATTCAACTTACAGGTTTTTGCAACGGATCTTGACAATGATGCAATTGAAACCGCCCGAAAAGGAGTTTTTTCTGTAAATATTGAAGCCGATGTATCGTCAAAGCGTTTAAGTCGTTTTTTTACCAAAATAGAGGATGGTTATCGTATAAATACTGAAATCAGGGAAACCATAGTATTTGCACCGCACAACATTGTGATGGATCCACCTTTTACAAATATCGATTTTATTTCATGTCGAAACCTGCTAATTTATTTAGATCCTGAGTTGCAGGGAAAACTAATTGGCTTGTTTTTCTACAGCCTTAACCCTGAAGGGACTTTATTGTTGGGCAATTCAGAAACACTGGGTTCGCAAAGTCATCTTTTCACAGTCGTAAGCTCTAATCTGAAAATTTATAAACGTGCCGATTATAGCCTGAATCAGGAACTATTCGATTTCCCTTCTTCCTTTTCACGTTCAAAAATGACCAGTTATGAGAACAAAGTAGCAGATAAACCCATTGCGAATATCCAAACACTTGTAGATCAGTTGTTACTGAATCAATTTTCACCTGCGGGTGTTTTGGTAAACGAAACCGGCGACATCTTATACATCAGCGGACGAACAGGGAAATATCTGGAGCCTGCTGTGGGAAAAGCAAATATGAATATTTTTGCGATGTTGCGACCGGGATTTCAAAACGACTTTGCCATTGCTTTTCGCAGAGTGATTATGAAAAAAGAATCTGTAATTTTGCACAACGTCAAAATTAACACAAACGGAAGCACGATTACCTTAAACGTTACTATCGAATGGATTAATAAGCCTGAGGCTTTGTTTGGGAAGCTATTGATAATTTTTACGGATGTTGCCGAAATTGAAAAAGACAAAACACTCTCAAAAAGAGATAAACAATCTGAAGCAAGTGTAAGAGAGAAAGAACTTGAGGAAGAGTTGCAGCACTCACATGAGGAGGTGCAGAACATTATGGAAGAGATGCAAACTTCGCAGGAAGAACTGAAATCGACCAACGAAGAGTTGCAGTCAACTAACGAAGAACTACAATCGACCAATGAGGAGCTAACAACTTCAAAGGAAGAGATGCAAAGTTTGAACGAGGAACTTCAAACAGTAAATGCTGAACTGCAGTCGAAAGTAGATGATTACTCGCGGGTAAACAACGACATGAAAAACTTGTTGAACAGCACAGATATTGCCACCTTATTTTTAGACAAAGAATTGAATATCCGCCGCTATACTGACCAGGTGACTCAAATTTTCAAACTCATAAAAAGCGACATCGGCAGACCCTTCTCCGACCAAGTTTCCCAACTTCTATACCCCGATCTGGCTAAAGATGCCTTTGAAGTTTTGAGGACACTTATATTTATTGAGAAACAAATCCCAACAAAGGATGGCAGGTGGTTTTCCACACGCATTATGCCCTACCGCACTTTCGATGACAGAATAGATGGAGTGGTGATCACTTTTATCAACATCTCCGATTTGAAAGAGGCAGATGAAAGAATAAACGAAACCAATCAATTAAACCGTCTGTTATTCGACTCCTCCCCCAATGTAATCATTAAATTATCAACCGATTGGAAAATATTGGAGTTTAATTCGATTGCAGAAGAAGTTTTTGGGATAAAGGGCAATGATGCTATCAATCAAGATTATATAGAATTATTTGTTCCCGAACCAATGAGGCATAAAACGGAGCAACAAATAAGACAATTGCTGAAAAATGCAGGTAAAACTAAAATAAAGATGCAGACAATTGTTGCAGGCGCTACTGAAATGGAAATCGAATGGATGGCCGATGTCCTTTTCAATAATTTAAAATTGCCGTCAGGAATAATAATTATGACAAAAAAAACAGAATTATGAATATAGAGGAAATTGACTTTACAGATGCCGAAATGTTGCGCCAAAAGGCGGAAGAGATACTCAAAGAAAAGCAACAAAAAGAGGAAAGAATTTCTCAGGATGAACTTGACGCACAAAAACTTCTTCATGAATTGCAGGTTCACCAGGTTGAATTAGAAATGCAAAACGAAGAATTGCGCCATGCATATGAAACTGCGGAATTGACTCTGAAAAAATACACCTTGGTGTTCGAACTATCCTCAGTCGGATATTTTATGCTCGATGCAGAAGGAGCCATTTGCGATTTAAACTTTTCAGGTGCAGAAATGCTTGGAGAACGACGTTTTAGTTTGATGAACAGCAATTTTAAACTTTTTGTATCTGAAAAATCGAAGTCTGTGTTTAATAATTTCTTCCAAAGACTTTATACCAGTTATGCTATAGAATCGTGCGAAGTGTTACTGGGTTCTGACAAAAAATCTTTCCATTCTGTTTATATGGAAGGTGTTGTTACTGAGGACGATCAAAAATGCCTCCTGTCGGTAGTCGATATTTCAAAGTTCAGGAAGCAGGACAAATAACACGGGAGGTATTATCCGCGCCATCCGGGATAAAACTAAAAAAAGCAAACTCATTATGAAATCTAAAGATAAAACAAATGGCTTTCCTATAGTTTGTGTAGGTGGTTCAGTGGGCGGCCTCGACGCATATATCAGGCTGCTAAAGAATCTGCCTGCTGATATGAATATTGCTGTTGTTATCGTTAATCACCTGAGACAGGTAGCAACGCTACTCCATGAAATTCTTCCTCGACACACTGAGATGCCTGTTGAGTTGATTACAGAAAAATTAGATATCAAACCCAACCACGTCTTCATTATCCCCGAAAAACGCGATTTACACGTTTTAGAAGGGGAGTTTCGCTTAAAACCAATTTCGAAGCCTTGGGGTTGGCCCGATGTAATTACAGTTTTCATGAAATCCCTGACCGAAAACTGGGATGGTAAACTCATCGCCGTCATTGTTTCCGGTTATGATGGTGATGGTGCGGCAGCACTTTGCGGCATAAGAGAAGTGGGTGGCATTACCATTGCACAGTTGCCCGAAACAGCCAGTCATCCCGATATGCCCGAAACTGCAATCGCAAGCGGTTGCATTGATTATATTCTTTCGCCAGAAAATATTGCTCTGGAAATTATAAAAATTGCACACGCAGAAGAAGCGGGACAATAATTTTGCTCGAATCTCTATTATACTCAAAGGCACGGATGGATATCTGCCAACCGAGAGCTTTTCATTCTATAATCTTTTTTTTGCTTCGCAAAACACACGGTTTACAAAACCGCGCGAACGGGGCACCCGGGCTACCGCGCGAATCCTTTCGCGTGGGTTGATTTGATAAAATCAAACTGAATTCACTAAATGGTCAATTGTTTTCAACAATAAAAAACTGCTTCGCTGGGGAAAGTCTCCAATTCTTCTTTGCTGGCGCAAGTCTCCAGACCTGTGCCAATCTCTATACTCTCCCGCTCCCTTAGTGAGACAATAGCATCCCAAAAAAACGATAGGCCATGCAAATCACTTTGTATGGCCTACCTCGCATAAGGAAAATATATTAGACTTTCAGTTAACGTATTACATATTTACTCAGCATTTTTAAGTTGGCATTCGCTTTTTCCTCTTCACCATCTACTTTTGACGCTTTACGGAAATAGTTTTCAGCTTTATATTTATTACCTTTCAACCAATAGTATATGCCCAGGTTGTTATAAGCTTCGGGTTTGTCTTGGACTTTCGATAGATAAGTCCATGCTTCATCCACATTGTAGATTTATATTGTCACAATCTTTTAATTTTCGCGATATAAAGATAACAATCAAAATATCAAGAGTTTTACATCTTTCAAGGGAAAAGTTATATCATTCACACATTATTACTGACAATATCGACATTTACAATTTCTCAATTGGTTAATTTTACAAAAAGCAAGCCTTCTAAGCGCCCATTATCATCTTCAATTTTCCAATCTCTGATCTTGTCGAAAAGGCAATTAATTTAGTGTATAAGACAAATGGAACATCCGTGAAATTATCTGTTACTTTATCTATGAGACTGTATGACGTATGAAAATTATCCCTATTGAACAATTTAGTAACCACACGGGTTAATGATGCCGTAGATGGCGTATTCACTTTATTTTTCAACAAAACCTAAGCAATGTGTGAATCATGTAACTATTACTTTTAACAGTATAAGAACTATCGTTTCGGCTTTACGTAATTTTGCACAAATAATTGAATCTCAGGAAGAGGGATCCAATTAATATTTATCAGAATTTTCTTTAGCGAAATCACATACAATTCAAAATAATTAAACTTTTAAAAACAACGAAATGAAAAAACAATTTTTAGTTATCATCTTTCTTATTTCAGCAGGTGCAG
>JAQVGF010000116.1 GCA_028696875.1 Dysgonamonadaceae bacterium | reverse complement strand
TTCGAAATCAATTCATCATCCACCATATTTTGATCCAAATAGAGATAACCCAAGTTTAAACTTTGAAAAGGTAATGATTGCCCTAACAGTTCTCTTAAGTTGAATTGGAAATTTGTTTCAACTCCTGTTTTGTCAATTTCGGAATGATTGCGACTCTCCCACAATGCCTCTTCGCTGGGTTTTACCCAATCAATAAGGTTGCGACCTTTCATATAAAATGCAGTGAGGTTTGCTTTCACAATGTAATTTGAGAGTTTTAATCCCGCTTCAAACGCTTCTGATTTTTCGGCTTCTAAGTTGCTGTTGCCGATATGTGTTTTGGTAGTATAATACAAATCGGTAAAAGTGGGCATGCGTGTAGCTTTGTTCCAAGACGCATACAAACTCAGTTTTTCATTTATACGACAGGATGAATTGATGGCCGGATAAAAATCAAATTTGTTTGTTATGGAAGTGTTATAATTCAACAATCCTCCAACTGATAATGTCACGTTATTGAATAAGAAATTTTGCTCCGCAAAATAGTTTATGGCAGTCCGATTATCAGATTTGGTGTAGTTGCCAATGGGTTTATCCAATGGTTTTCCCAGCACGTTGCTCATAATTCCTTCGTTCCTGAACTCTCCGCCAAAACTGGTGATACCTAATTGTGATGCGTACTGAAATGTGAGATTTGCACCAAACAGATCCGTTTGATGATAATTGTGATTGGTGTACCAATCGGGCACATCGGGCGTACCTTCACGAATCAATTGGAAGCAATCGTTGTAGCGACTCCAATAGAGTTGAGGGATAAACTTGAGCGTGCCGTTTGTTTCGCCTTTCACCGATGCAAATATTGATTCTGTATCGTCAAATTGATTGGGATAGGAGGGCGAGTAGAAAGTATTGGCACCATACTCTTTGTTGTTGAAGCCCATTTGAATGTCCAGTGTGTTTTTTTGGATATCAAATCGGCTTTGCCACAATAGATTCAGCATTTTGTAGTCGCTGTTGTCAATATATCCATCCGAACGTTTTAATCCGGCCGAAAATTGGTGCAGTGTAGACGTTGTTTTGTAAGCACCACGCGCTTCGGTGTTCAACGTGCTGTGCATGCCTTCCTCTAATTTAACAGATGCATTGGATTCTGCGTCCTTTTTGGTGATAATATTGATGCCTCCGGCAAAAGCACTTGCGCCGTAAATCAGCGATGCCGGTCCTTGTATAATTTCTATGCGCTCAATATCGGAAAGATTGACGGGGATGTCGAAACTATAATGTCCCGTTTGTGGATTGGTAAGGTTAATGCCATTTAAGAGAATGGCAACTTGATCGAACGAACCGCCTCTGAGGGAAATATCGGATTGAACGCCGTGCGGTCCGCGTTGCATCACATCGATACCGGCTACATTGTTGAGAAGGTCTTGTACGCTTTGCGCCGGACTTCGCTCAATCTCCGTTTTGGTAATCAGCGTCACAATTTTTGATGCTCTGCTCAATGGTAACTCTGCCTTTGATGCTGTCACCACCACTTCTTCCAGTTCTTGATCTGGAATGGTATCCGATTTCACTTCCAAACGCACCGCTTCATTGGGGGAAACTGAGGATGCATGTGCGCTTACCAATGTGAAACCGGTGAGAAACCCAATTGTTACAACTTTATTCAGGCTGTTGAAAGCGCTGTAAGATTTTCCGGCAAATCGCTTGAAACGAAATGCTCTGGTTGTGTTAATTTGTTTCTTGTTCATTAATTATGCATCTTATAAATAAATCAATTTTGCATCTTTCTATTACTTGCTGCCAATCTCAAAGAGTGCAACTTTAAACTTCTTGTATTTCCACGCTCGCGCTGATTTAGAATAAAGCCATTATTGCCGTCGGTTTCAACCGACGGAAAAAGAGATTTAGTCCAGATATGGCTTTAGCCACATCTTCAAAGTATTTCAGAGCTTGGGAGAAATGTGGCTAAAGCCAAAAGCCTCTGCACAAATTGACCGTTGACTTAAGTCAACGTCAATGAAAATAAAGATAATAGCAGTTGTGCAGATTTCACCGCTCGAGCCGTTTTTGAATCTTTTCTTACAAAGATTACCTTTCATGTGCTGTACCACGCCTAACTGCTGTCACCATTTTATAGAGCTGATCGTTGGGGCGAACTTTCTCGGGAGTTTTTATTGAAAAACTCTCACCTTTCACGGTTTCGTCAACGGCTTCCAAATTTACACGAATCTCATCGGGAGTCAGGAATATAGCTCCTGTTGTTGGTCCTGTTATCAATATCTCTTCGCCCGGTTTCAACGTTTGTGTTTCCATCAGAAATTCAGTTACGCCAAGATTTCCAAAATGTTTGATGGCTTTACCAATATATACTTTACGTTTTGTAGCACCTGATCCGTAACGGTGTGTCCATTCGCCAAGGCGTTGTCCCAAATAGTAACCATCCCAAAATCCACGATTAAAAACAGTTGCCAGTTTCTCATTCCACACCTCTATTTTTTCTTCTGTGAACTCATTATTGCAATATGCAACAACTGCCTCTTTGTAGCATTCCGTTACTCGTCTCACATATTCCGGCCCGCGTGCTCTGCCTTCAATCTTGAATACACGTACGCCGGCATCCATCATTTTATTCATAAAATGAATGGTTTTTAAGTCTTTGGGCGACATGATGTATTCGTTGTCAATCTCCAACTCAATATCGCTCTCTTTGTCTTTTACGATGTATGCACGACGGCAGATTTGGTTGCAAGCACCTCGGTTGGCAGATTTATCTTTTTCGTGCAGACTTAAATAGCATTTTCCCGAAACAGCCATACACAAAGCACCGTGGCAAAACATTTCTATACGAATCAATTCTCCTGCCGGTCCTTTTATTTGTTGCTCGTTAATATCTTTATAGATTTGTGCAACTTGGTCTAAATTGAGTTCGCGTGCAAGCACAACAACATCTGCAAACTGAGCATAAAACTTGAGTGACTCTGTATTGCTAATATTTAGTTGAGTAGATAGATGTACTTCCACGCCCACACTGCGTGCATACATCATCACGGCAACGTCCGATGCAATAATCGCCGACACTTTCGCTTCTTTTGCAGCGCTAACAATCTTATGCATTAATTCAATATCGCCATCATATATCACTGTGTTGACAGTGAGATACGTTTTGAGCCCGTTCTCATTGCAAATTTCTACAATCTTAAACAGGTCTTCGGTGGTGAAGTTGTTGGATGATTTGGCGCGCATGTTCAATCCCTCTATTCCAAAATAGATAGAATTTGCACCTCCTTGTATGGCTGCCATTAGAGATTCATACGAACCTACGGGAGCCATTATTTCGTAATCGTTTATTTTATTCATTGGGGTTGTCTCCTAATAAAAAGCTAAGCTCGTTAGAGATAGCTATCAATAAATTGCCAATTAAATAGGGGCAATTATTTTTTTTGTGGTTAGTACAAAGGTTTTTCAAATGAGCGCGCTCTGTCGATAGTCGCCTTTGTCTTTTTATCTAACTTATTGAGATGAGAAACCGAAGGGTTCTTCTTATCGAAGTCGGTTGATAACAGTTTCATCGTTAGCTTTTCATCCGATTTGTCAATTACTTTAAAGACAACTGTTTTGTCTTCGAGCACTCTGTTCTTTACAAGATGAACAGTATAGTCGGTATCTTCTTCAAAATCGAATGTAGCTTTATCGTATAATAGATCGACAACTTTTATTCCGGTTATTTTTGGATTAGCTCCATACAAAACAATTCCGTGTTCATTGGTCACACTCAGCCCAATAGGTTTGTTTTTCTTGTTTAAGAACTCAGCACGTATTCCTTTTAATGAGTAACCATTTTCATCGAAAATTTGTACTTGAATGGTGTCTTTCTTTTCAGAAGGCTTCATTTCAATTCTCGTTTTTTTGCCGGAGTATTCATCTGTATTTATCAAGATGTAATTATCCAACATCTCATACGTTCCCTCTCCGATGAAGACAACACCTAATCCATCATTGCCTTTCACGCTAAAAGCCACTCGGTTCTTGGTGAAAGTAATAGAATCAATACCTTCTTTATAGGTTCCATTCATATCCTGAGCATTGAGTGTAATAGGAAGTAGAATAGTAATAAATGTGAGTAATGTTTTCATAGCGAGTAACTTTATCTTTTTAAAGTAAGTGGTTTTATGCCTATTATGTCTGCCAGAGAACCACTGGTTTTTAAGTCTTTTCTTGCTGAGACGAAGTAAAATAATAAGCGTCCTCATCTTTATGCAAAGATATACATTATTTGGTAGAGAGGAATCTATCTTTTATTATTTTTTGGAGTAACTATACAGAAGTAATAAGGTGAGCCGCTATGTGGATAATATAAATATTAAGCGCAAGCGGATGTCCATATTATGGATATCCGTTTGTAGTTGAGTTATATAGTCGTTGTGTGAACTAATCTATTCCTTATCTTTTTCTTCTACCATTTTCATCTCCTCCACATTCAATTTCACTTTTGTGAAAGCTTTTTTCAGTTTTGTGGTATCAGTTTCGTTTGCCCAATAGGTCACATTCACCGACATTTCATCTTGATTGATATCCAAACCTGTTATCCCTTTTTCAAAGGCTATATATTTATCTATTTTATTCACACAGCTTTGACACATCTCATCGAGGCGTATTTCAACCGTCTCTTTTTTCTTTTCTACTTTCTTCGGTTTTTGAGCAAAACCCATGCTTGTCATGCAAGCAAAAACAATTAATAATACAGTAAATTTTTTCATGTTCTTACGTTGTATAAAGTGTTTATTTATTGGTCTCTTTTTTTATAAAAGATTAATATCTCGGAATTGTAAATCTCAACCCCCCATAAATTTTCCTTCCATGAACCGGTCCCCAAATCATAGTAGCGTCAAAGTTGTCGCTACGTGGATTAGCCGCATCAATTATTGGATTGTCTTGACGATAATTAAATAGATTCTCTACACCCAGATATATATTCCAGTTGCGGAAGTATTTCGTTATTTGTCCGTTTATCACCGTATGCGATGAAAACGTTTTGTTCCAGAGTGGGTTTGTAGCATCAGGAGTTGGCATTCTTCCACCTCCATTAAATTGAGCAGTCAAATCAAACTGCCATTTACCAAGTGGTGTTTGATAAGATGCTGTTGCCAATCCTTTATAATCGTTCAACAATGGTTTTGACATACGAGTCACTGTTTTGGTGTCAGGATTGGTATAGTCAGATTCAGAGTTTGTCCATCTGTATGCTGCCGTGAATGTAAATCCTTCAAAGAAAGGATAACTCATCTCTATTTGTGAACTACTGGTATACGACTTTCCATCGCCTAAATTATAAAAACTTATGGTATGGGGATCGCTATCCATGTCCACAACTACTTGGTTCAAAAAATTGGTGTGATAGTATTCGCCAATAAGTGTCAATTGCTTGTTGGCAATTGGGATATAGAACGTTACGTTCATCCCCGCATTCCATGCCTCTTCTTGATCCAAATTATTAGCAATATTTATCTTTCGCGAGCTTGCCAATAAGTAATTGTTCTCTGCAAGTATATTGGCAGTTCTGTATCCTTTCCCAACTGAACCACGAAGATGCATCCACTCATAAGGGTTGTATTTCAGATGTAAACGAGGTGTCACAAAAGTGCCGTATCTTGAACTGTAGTCTGCTCTTAATCCACCCAACAGAATAAACTTATCGTTTAAGTTGTAGGTATATTGAGCAAATGCTCCCGGCACTGCTTCATCTCTGTTGTAATTCTCTGTTTGCAATACCTCTTTAAACTCATCGTAATTCAGACTTACGCCCGTACTCAAATTATGTTTGTGCGAAAAGTCTTTTTCGTAGAGTAAACTTGCGTAAAGATTCTTTTGAGTTACATCATACTTCTTGTCGTCAAACATTGACTCTTGATCATGAATAGAACCGGAAGCAATTAAAGCGATACTTTCGACCAATTCACCTGCACCAATCACATAGGCTTGTTTGGTATACATTTCACCACGATTAGTTTTCAACGATATCTCATACGGATTGGTGGCGAACTGTTTTGGATCTTGTCCTCCCGTTCGCTCTTCATGAATGAAGCGACCGCCGTATTGCGCCATATACTTACCCGATTCGTAGTTCCAGCGATTCATCAAGTTAAGTTGATTGCTTTTTGGATAATCTAAAAAACCATCATCATTATCATCATGACCTTTCTCGTCATTAGAATAATGTGCAAATAATCCGGTTGACAACTTCTCATTCACATGCCAGCTGCCATCAGCATTTACTTCCATGCGCTGTGCATCGTTTGCAAAGAGATTGAGCGATAAAACATCTGCTGTAGTTGGCTTTTTATATTCCACATTAATTTGACCTGCCAATGCTTCGTAGCCATTTTTTACGGACGAAGTCCCTTTGGAGATATAAATGCCTTCCATCCAAGCTCCAGGGACATAATCCAGACCAAATGGAGCGGCAGCACCTCTGAAGTTGGGATAGTTTTCAGTGAGCATTTGCACATAAGTGCCGGCAAGTCCCAGAAGTTTAATCTGTTTTGCGCCGGTAGTTGCGTCGCTGTATGCCACATCCACCGATGGATTGGTTTCGAAGCTTTCGCCTAAGTTGCAGCATGCAGCTCGGCAAATTTCGGCATAAGTTATTTTTTGTGATTGTAGCACAGAGGTTCTTTGAGAAATTGTGCCCGGATTGCGTTGGGTTATCACTACTTCTTGCAGTTCTAAATCTTCCTTCAGGAAGATATTGATTTCTTCATCGTGATTATCCAAATGCAAACTTTGTGTTGAGTATCCGGTGTAACTAATCATTAAGTGTTCGTGATCTTTTGGCAGATCTATTTCAAAATAACCATCTAAGTTAGTAACCGTACCTTTTTTCGATTTTTCCCAATAAACATTGGCACCGATAACGGGTTCTTTCGTCTCATCAAAAACATAACCTTTTACTTTGTCGGCTGCGGAAATCGAAAATGATGAAATAATTAAAAAGAGTAATAGAGTGTTCTTAAGCATAATTTATAATTTAATAAAAAACAGTGTCTATGTTTATTCATAACATAGATGTGAATAACTAATTATTCGAAGTAAATAGTTCTGTTTTTTTCTACTAAATTATAAGTGTTTCTAACAAGGAGAA
>JAQVGF010000115.1 GCA_028696875.1 Dysgonamonadaceae bacterium | reverse complement strand
TCGGGTGGGAGCATATCATCTGCTTTTGTATTGAAAACAGATGATGGAGCCTACTTTCTTAAAGTAAACTCCCAGCCGGACGCATACGAAATGTTTGTTGCCGAAAAAACAGGACTAAAAACAATTGAAGATACTAAAACCATCGCCGTACCGAAGGTGCATTTAGTGAATAGATATGAAGGTAAATCCTTTCTGTTGATGGATTATGTAGAAAGCAAACACGCTGATCCAAAGGATCTCAAATTGCTGGGAAGTCAATTAACTCACTTACATCTTAACACTGCAGACGAGTTTGGTTTTACTTCCAACAACTTTATTGGCAGTTTGCCACAATCAAATAATCAACACGCAAGTTGGCCTGATTTTTATTGGCACGAACGCATCTTACCACAACTAAAATTAGCTGAACAAAAGAACTTGCTAAATAGCAAGGAAATAATTGCGGAACAAGTCGCTCTAAAGGTTTTTGAAAAACTCTTAGATAACGATGTAAAGCCATCTTTGGTGCATGGCGATTTGTGGGGTGGAAACTACTTAATTGCTGTTGATGGCACTCCTTATTTAATAGACCCCGCGGTCTATTATGGCCATTCGATGGTAGATATTGCTATGAGCAAACTTTTTGGAGGATTTGGTAACGATTTCTACAGTGCGTATCACGACATTATCCCAAAAACAGACTATTACAATGCTCAAATTGATCTTTATCAACTCTATTTTTTGTTAGTGCACCTCAACCTTTTTGGGAGGAGTTATTATGGGAGCGTAGCATCTATAATGAAACGCTATTTCTAAACTATTATATTTCATGAAACTCAGTCTCTTTATAGAAAAATATTTTTGGGCGTTTCTTATTCTCGGTCTATTGCTGGGATTAATTGCTCCGGTTTATAATGACTTTTTAATGTTGTTGTTAAAGCCACTTTTAATGATAATGTTATTTCTGGTATTTTTAAAAACAGACGTTGCACAAATTTTTACGAAAATAAGAAATTACAGACAAATGACCTTCTTGGCACTTTCTTTTATGATCGTTATACCTTTGTTGCTGTTTTTTACTATTAATATCTTCGATCAAACACTTGCCGTGGGAGTATTGCTTCTTACCTCGATGCCCGCTGCCGTGGCTTCACCGGCATTGACCGATATTGTAAAAGGTAACATAGCACTTTCTACAAGTATTGTAATGATCACATCAATAATAGCCCCTCTCACTGTGCCATTTTTGTTTTGGTTGATACAGTTTGAGGGTCTGTCTGTCAACCCGTGGTTGTTATTTAAAGATCTTGCCGTAGTCATTATTGTACCTGTGATAGCCTCGCAAGTAATAAAGAGATACTTATCTCAAAGCATTACCAAAAAAATACACCTAATTACATCTGTCAACATCATTATACTATCCCTGATGGTATATATAGCAATGGCATCACAACGCGATGTAATCCTGAGTGATTTCTCAGGAGTTTTGTGGCACATCTTCCTTTTGTACGTTGTGTCTATATTGCTTCACTTTATCGGTCATTTTTTGGGATTTACTGAAGATAGGAAAGGAAAAATAGCAATCACTATCTCATCTGCGTATAAAAATAATGGTATGGCAATAGTTTTAGCTGTCCTTTATTTTGAACCGGCTATTCTTGTTTTAATGGTGCTTTCAGAACTCCCGTGGAATACGTTATTGGTTCCTTACAGAAAGGTCATTCAGTATAAGCAACAAAAGAAATGATTATATGCAAAACAGAGAATAGACCCTACTCCACCTTAAAATCAATTGCCAACGCATTTCCCTCTTCATCCACCACCGTTACGCGATGCTCACCTCGCTTGGGTGAAAGCTCCATTTGATGAACATCAGATGTTTCACCAAGATATTCGTTATCCAGATGCCAATAAACTGTAGCCGAAGGCTGGTGGTGTGCCAATTCAAAAATGGCTTTGCCCGGAGAACCATCCAATTGCTTAGGCAATTTCAGCTTAGCATTGGCATAGGGATAAATAAATTGCATAGGCTGACCTCTGCTACCTGAGAGACATTCGGGAGAAAAGGATGGTAACGAACGATAATCGGGATGTTGTTGCTTGTAATACCACGCCCACGAAGGTGGCAACACAAACCATGAGACGGGCATAATGCCTCTTTCACCTGCACATTGTTGGTAAACTTGATATTGTCCATCTTGCGAAAGATGGATGCGTTTGTGATAAAAACAGGTGTTGCCTTGCAACCCTTTATGTGGAATAAGCAGCGTATCGATAGAGCTTTCGGGACAATAAGCACCTTGCAGCAAACCGCTCTCTCTACAAATGGGTGTTTCCGTTAATTCATTGTATGGAACATCAAACCATCCGGTTGAAGGCAACAGATTAAACAAATCGAACATTACTTGTGCCGATGTGCGTGCACCCGTCAAACCCGGACGTCCTTCTCCACTTGCATTGCCTGTCCAAACTGCAACCAAATATCGAGGAGTGACACCCACCGCCCAGGCATCGCGAAAACCATAACTTGTTCCTGTTTTCCAAGCTACTTTTCGCATGGATGGAATAGACTGCCAATCTAACTCTTCGGGACGATTTAAATTGGTAAGCGCATCCAGAGTAAGCCACGCTGCACCGGCATTAAAAACGGGAGAGGCAGATGAATTACTTTTCTCTGATCGAGAAACAGTAGTAAATGTAAAATCCTCTGTTGTTGGATAAGTTTGATCGCTGTTGTAACTGCTCACAGTGCGAGCCATTAAACCAAATCCGTTTGCTATTTCCCACAAAGTTGCCTCTGCACCGCCCAGAATAAGCGATAATCCGTAATGTTCGGATGATTTGCGGAGAGAGGACAATCCAACTTTTTGCAGAAATTGATGAAATTTTGGTACTCCATATCTTCGCAACGAAACTACCGAAGGGACATTGAGTGAACGTGCCAATGCCTCATCCGCATGTACCGCACCATCGTATTGCAAACTAAAGTTTTTGGGCGAAAATCCGCCAATATTAATCGGAACATCGGGCAATAACTCGCCGGGAAGCATCACTCCTTCCTGTAACATGGCACAATATAGAAAGGGCTTTAAAATGCTTCCCGTACTCCGGAACGATTGAATAATATCAACCTGACTTCCGGCTTTGTTTTTATCAAATTGGACGTTTCCACTATAGGCTAACACTTCATTCGATTGCAAATCAACTACCAATGCCGCTAAGTTGTGAATACCATTTTGAGAAAATTCTCCATTCCATCGGTTGAGGACATCTTCGGTTTGCATTTGCAACGATTTTTGAATGGTTGTTTGCACATGCTGTCCGGGTTGTTGCAAATAAATCTGAGTTACCAGATGAGGAGCTAATTGTGGCAATGCATGCGGATGATTTGGTAAAGGTTCAGACAGCGCTAGTTCGTAATCTGTTTCTGTAATTATTTGTTTGTCGTGCAAGCGGGAAAGGAGTCGGTTGCGTTTACTCACTAACGCATCCCGATTTCTACCAAAGTGCATAAGTGAGGGCGCATTTGGCAACACTGCAAGCGTTGCGGCTTCTGCCCATGAAAGGGAAGTCGCATCGTGACCAAAATATCTCCACGATGCAGCATCAATGCCCACTACATTTCCTCCCATGGGTGCATGCGAAGCATACAATGCCAGAATGCTGTTTTTCGAATAGGTGAGTTCCAATCGTGTAGCCCAAATAAGCTCAATGGACTTCTCAAAATAGGTGCGTTTTTCATTGCGCATCAATCGCACGGTTTGCATGGTGATGGTGCTACCGCCACTTACAATTTTGCGTGCTTTTATGTTCTGAACAAATGCACGGGCAATGGAAAACGGATTTACACCGGGATGATATTGAAAGCCTCTATCTTCGAACTGAATAACGCAAGTTTTATATTTAGAAGGGAGGCTATCAGTTGGAGGAAAACGCCATTGACCATCTTCTGATATACGTGCTCCCAAAAGTTCTCCCTTTTGGTCAGAAACTAATGTGCTATAGGGAGTGTCAAATAGCGTTGAGGGCAAACAAAACAGATACCATATCAACAAGGCAAGAATCGTGATGATTCCTGCCTTCTTTCTGAAACTGAGTTTCTTGAACTTGTTGATATAGTTGTTCGTTTTGTGCAAAATTGAAAATTGGTTGTAATTATTAGGGGAGCATCATTGTGATGAAAGCAATACTCCACTTATCATGTCATTCCGACCAGAGGGAGGAATCCCTGTGATAGTGCACGGATGCTTCTCTGCGTTCAGCATGACAGCAAGAGATTAAGCGTTAGTAACCGTACGAACTACCGCTCACTTTCTACTACCCTCACCCAACTTCCCGTTGTTCGTGCCTGTTCACGTGGCTCATACATTGCCTGACATGAAACAGCAGGTAGATAGTATGTTCCCCGATAAGCAGCTTGCAATCTCACTCTAAAAGTTTTGGTTTGATCGGCTGCCAAATTAAAATAGGTTAACACCCTATCATCGCGAATGTCGCGAAAGTTGTAATTGCTTGTGGTGTTAGTATCACCAGCATCAAGAATGCGCTCGTTATAAATTTCCCATCCCGACGGGAATATCTGAACCAACGCCAAATCGGTAAATGCTTGCACCGGACTGTTCTTCACTGTTACTATCGCGGTGAACTCCACTCCTTGTTTCAATGATGCAACTGACAGAGGTTTACCATTTAAATCGACATAGTTAACCGACATATTAAATGAAGCATCTTGAGGCGTGCTCACATCCGTATCATTGATTGGTTGAGTACGACCGGTTAATTGTGCATAAATTTTTCCTTTGCCTTTGTTTTCAATGCTTATTTCGATGTTTTCATTAGGCGTAATATCTAATTGATGCAAAGGTTGCGGAGTAGAAATAGCACTCATTGTCTTTCCGTTGAGCTTCCAATTAACTTCAATATTTGTTTTACCCATTTTCTCGGCCAACTGACTCATCGCAATAAGTCCATAAGCAGCCGTTTGAGTTGAGATGTAATCAGATGAAAGTTCTTTAGCAACGCTTTGAGCCAACTCAAGTGCTTTGTCAGTCTTATCTAACAGGAGATACGTTTCCATAATCATTGCTTCGTCGCGTGCCGGACTTCCGTAGGTGTCGTTGTTGAAGTTATACTCCTCAACAATGTCATTAGCATTGAAAACAAGTTCGTTTGCCACATCTTTACGACCAGTTATTGCATAAGCAGCAGCTAATCGCCATTTAGCTTGTACAGACAAGTCCTTTAATTCGCGCATTCTGTTCATGGCACCTAACTGTGGTTCGCCATTCAATGCAAGTGCATATAAACGATAGGCTTGTTGTAGTTCGGTCATTGATATGCTGTAATAGTTTTGGAAGGAGACGGTACGACTCCAATTATTAGCCAATTTAGTTTGGAATTGCACCCAGCGGGATAACAGATTATCGGAAACATCGAATCCTTTGCTCTTTGCTTCTGTCAAGAAATGCCCGGCGTAAGTTGTTGCCCATTCCGAGGCATAATGATTTCCTGCCCAATAGATAAAACCACCATCGGGGAGCTGTCGCGATGCCAATATTGTAATCACTTGATCAATTTTATCGTTCATTTGTTTCTTCTGATCGGCATCCAACTGCGTTAATTCATTGATATAAAGCAACGGAAATGCCTGTGATGTAATTTGCTCTGTGCATCCATGTGGATAGAACAATAAGAAATCGATATTCTTATTCAGGTTAATGTTGGGTAATCTGGAAAGTTCAAGCTTCGCCCAATCGTTTGCGCCCACCTCATCCATTGTTAGAGATAATTGAGCACTTCCATTTGCATCTATTAGTTGCGCATCGCTCACAATGATAGGAGGATTCGGATTGCGAATACCTATATCGATAACCTCAGTGACAGTTTGTCCGCCACCGGTCGCTTTGATGCGAACTTGCTCTGCTCCGGTTTTGGCATCAGCTTTTAGTTTAAAATAAACAATCTGATCACCAATTTTATCAAATTGAACAGTTTGTGATGTTCCATTTTCAGTTTTCAACAATCCGTTTGTTTCAATTGATACTTGCACATTTCGTACCGAATTGTCCATTGCAAACACATTGATGGGCAGCCAGACCTCCTCGTTTGGTCCCATCACTCTTGGAAGTGTGGATAATGTCATAAGTGGATTGTTTACAGCAACAGTTTTTTCGGCACTGCCGTAAGCACCATTACCGGCAGCCACAACCATTACTCGAACTGAACCCACATAAGGAGGCAGTTTTAGTTTATGCGTTTTAGTTTCACCTTTTTTCAATGTGAATGGTCCCATAAAACGAACAATGGGTTTAAATCGGTTCACTTTATCGCTTGATGCTTTTAGTGCTTCATCGCCTCCAATGCTTAACAGCGGACCAAACATACCACTGTTTGCGCCCAACACACGATCAAACAGATCCCAAGTGCGGACGCCTAACGCTTCGCGTGCATAAAAATAATCCCATGCATTGGGAGTTTTAAAGGCGGTTAAATCCAGTAATCCTTCGTCAACTATAGCCAACGTATAGGTCATTGGTTTTTTGGCTTTTTCTGAGATGGAAACGGTGAACTCTTTTTCCGGTCGCAGTTCGCCCGGCATTGATATCACAGGAGTCAAACGGCTATCTTTGTTTTCCACTTCAATATTCTGAACACCATACATGCGTATAGGTAAGTCATTGATTGTTTGCGCATGTGGTTGCAACAAAGTGGCAAAAACGTACACGTTTGGATTCATCTCTTCGGTGATGGTAAATGAGTAATTGGTATCTTCTTCCTCAGAAGTTTTAATCCATTCGCGCTGGATAATCCGTGTACCGTTCTCGATACTTATAAGGGCTCTTCCCATTGTGCTCTTAGGAATGGTCACAGTTGATTTATCTCCAACCTGATAAACAGGTTTATCAGTAGAGAAAGCAAGCATAGTTAAGCCATCCGGGTCTTTCCTATTGGCGCGTCCGCGCGATTCAGGCCAATCAACATAAAACACCGATCCTGAAGTGTGACCGCTTTCCGTGTCTTTCACTAAAATGAGGTAACGTCCCCAATCGGGATAATCAACCTGAAAGTTTACTTTGCCCGTTCCGTTTGTAGTGGATAAACTGCCTTGTGCAACGGGACTCACAGAAGTGCTATTGATATAAGAACCTAAATCTTCTTCCGAACTGTTCCACCACCAACTCCAG
>JAQVGF010000114.1 GCA_028696875.1 Dysgonamonadaceae bacterium | reverse complement strand
TCTTGTCTATTTTAATTATAAACGTGTATGTAAGTCTTTAAAAGATCGCTTGATTTTGCCCTCGTAGATAGGTTCTATCTTTAAAAGCGGGTGCAAAGATAATATATCTTTTGATAAGCACCAAATGGAATGACATCTTTTATGATTAAAAGTTTAATGTGAGGGTGAAATCCTACATATCATACTGATAATAAATGATTGCCATTAATTAAATTTAATCGGACATCAAAACCACAGAATTTTATTAGAAAAGTTCTAATCTCTTTTAGAACGGGTGCAAAGATAAGGCAATTTACTGTTATCTTCCAAATTTATTTACAATTATTTTTCATGAGGTTCGTCAACAAAGCAGAACGATATAAATACCTTATAATCTATACAATAGCGCCTCTTTTTATAAGTAAATTTCACAAAGTCATTTACCTTTATAACTATCAGTCAATTACTTAAAAGTAAAATAAAAGTTCAAAAACTCAATCAAAAATAATGACTAATTATGTATTAAGCAAGAAGAGTTGATTGTTAACAACTCTTTTTCAATATGCGTGAATCAACACTTATTGTATTTAATATGGAGTCAAAGACCGAACTTCGTCGGTTTATTTTAAACGGTTATCTTTAATTTCATCTACAATTTCAGGATTGAGCAGCGTGCTTGTATCTCCAAAATCTGATAATTCGCCTTCTGCAATTTTTCTCAGTATACGTCGCATAATCTTCCCTGAACGGGTTTTTGGCAAACCATTTACAAATTGAATTTTCTCTAATTTTGCGATAGGACCAATTTGATCGGCAATTAGTTGATTGATTTCTCTCATCAAATTGTTTTTGTCGCGCCATTGCCCTGCATCTTTAATTACAACAAATCCATACAATGCGTTACCTTTAATATCGTGTGGAAAACCAACTATTGCACTTTCGGCCACATATTGGTGTTCATTAATTACATCTTCTATGGGTGCTGTACCTAAGTTATGACCTGAAACAATGATAACGTCATCCACTCGTCCGGTT
This sequence comes from Dysgonamonadaceae bacterium, assembly GCA_028696875.1. Classification (GTDB taxonomy): domain Bacteria; phylum Bacteroidota; class Bacteroidia; order Bacteroidales; family Dysgonomonadaceae; genus UBA2632. The sequence continues at coordinate 6,181 of JAQVGF010000114.1, read as the reverse complement.
ATGCGATAATAACCTACTTCATCGCGCAAGGCACCATCCCCACTGAAATATTTGCCGGGAAAAGTTGTAAAATAGGTGTCAATATACCGTTGATGATCTCCCCAAATTGTCCGTGCAATACCGGGCCAGGGATATTCAATGCATAAATTTCCCATTTTTTGATTGGTTTCAATTTCATTTCTCAACTCATCCATTAATACCGGTTTAATTCCCGGAAAAGGCAATGATGCGTACGTAGGTTTGGTTGGGGTTACAAATGGTATTGCGGAAATAACGATTCCTCCGGTTTCTGTTTGCCACCAAGTGTCAACTAAGGGACATAATTTATTTCCCACGTGATCATTGTACCAATGCCACGCTTCTTCATTGATGGGCTCACCAACAGAACCGATAACTTTCAATGAATCTAACCGATAATCCTGAACAAATTCAATTTTCTCTTTCGCCAAAGAGCGAATAGCGGTTGGAGCAGTATAAAATTGATTCACCTTATGTTTGTCAATCACTTCCCAGAAACGACTGTGCGTAGGATATGAGGGAATACCCTCGAAAATAACCGTTGTTGCTCCGCTTAGCAGCGGACCATAAAGGATATAAGAGTGTCCAGTAATCCAGCCGATATCGGCCGTACACCAATAAACATCGCCCGAAATGTAATTGAAAACATTACTAAAGGTGTAAGCAGTAAAAACCATATACCCGGCAGTTGTGTGAACCATTCCTTTGGGTTTTCCCGTTGACCCGGAAGTATAAAGAATAAACAACGGATCTTCTGCATCCATTATTTCTGCTACACTCGTCGCATCTGCATTGTCTAATAGAGGTTGTAAAAACAGATCACGCCCTTCCTCCATCTCTATCTCTTGATTTGTACGTTTTATAACAAATACTTTTTCGATGCTGGGCGTTTTTTTAAGTGCCTCATCGGCAATTCTTTTCAAATCAATGGTTTTAGCACCTCTAAATCCCCCATCTGCAGTGATAAGAACTTTACACGTACTATCGTTGATACGAGATGATAAAGCATTTGCGGAAAATCCGCCAAATACTACAGAATGAATAGCTCCTATACGCGCACAAGCTAACATACTAAATGCGAGTTCGGGAATCATTGGCAAGTAAATACAAACTCTGTCTCCTTTCTCCACACCTTGTTCGCGAAGCACATTAGTCATTTTAGAAACTTCAGCATACAGTTGATTGTAGGTATACCTTCTGGGTTCTTCGGTGGGATCATTCGGTTCAAAAATAATGGCAGTTTCGTCACCTTTATTAGCGAGATGACGGTCGACACAGTTTTTGGTAATGTTGAGTTTGGCATTTTTAAACCAGGTAAATTCAGCTTTTTGCATATCAAATTCAACCACTTTGTCCCACTTTTGATACCAGGTGAAATTGTTTTCTGCAATTTTACCCCAAAACCTTTTTGGCTTTGTAATGGACTTTCTGTAAACCTTAAAATATTGCTCCAATGATTTAATTGAATAACTACTCATACTATTATTATCTTTTTAATTTTATTGAAACAAAAGGAAGAGATAAAAGTTTATTAAAAAAATTTAACTTTTATCTCTTCGCTCTTTTAAAATCCTTAAGTTCAAATTGATCATCCGGATGTCAGACGACAATAGTGGTAGTAAAAGTTATCCTAAGACAACCAAATTACTACTTTTTTATTTTACTGCAAAATAATCGTAAGTGGCTGATTTTCACAGATAGATCTTTGAGCTCTGAATTCTGAATATTAAAACGGTTTTCTTTAGAAGAATATTTTCCCCACTCTTCACCTTTAGTTGAAAATTTGGCTGAAAAAAGAAAGAGTTTCGATGTTTTGGGTCAATAGTTTCTCCAAAAAATATATGATGAGTATTCGCTTCATTATATTCGACCAGTTTGCTTAGGTTCTTAGCCATAATATCGAAACGATTCACATAAAAAGTCAACATCTCATCTGTTTCACTGTTCATTCCACCGGGCAAAATTACCTCCTGTCACAAAATGACTGTTTACTCTCTGCTATTACTCATTCACAGAAAATACGATAACCGAATGACTTGAATTCTTGTCATTTAAATTCTCCCATTCCGAACGGAAAAGAGAAATAAATATCCAATAGGTACTATTCTTCTTTGCCATCTTATATACCGACACCAAATCCCCGTATATAGAAGGCTCGGTAATGAAATAAGACCTGTTTGCATTCTTAAGTGAAGTACCCTCATAGTATTCTAAAACCTGGTTATTGCTCATCTGAAGTTCTTCCGATGTGGCTGAAGAGGAATATATATAATGATGTTCAGTTTTTCGGGTACCCAGGTTTATGATGTTGAAGTTACCTTTGTCAACAATCACATCGCCCGGTGATGTGAGTTCAAAGCACGACACCAGATTGTAACCCGGTGCGCGTTTGATAAATGGATGGTCTTTACAGTTTTCTGCATCGTTACTTTCCGACAGTGCCTCTTGGGTAAAGGCACTTACGGATGACAGAACTGAAACTGCAACAAACAGGATATAGGCAAATATTTTCATTGGCTTCGGGTTATTTTAATTTACTTATTTCCAGCTATTGTCAATCTGATAATCGTACGCGTTTCACTTTCACCGGTATAATCCTTGTTGAAGTGAATACTCCCGCCGATAAACGTGGTTTCTTTATTCGGGTTGCGGACAAATTCCCTGAAATTTGCTTTATCAATTCCGATGTATTGGGAGTAAGATATGATACCATCTTCGTTAGAATTTTGCTGCAATCTCTCTTCCAAAGGTATTGTCACATTCATCTTGCCCTCACTATCTGTCCATTGCTCCAAATCACAATCATAGTACCTGTCTTTAGAGGGTGTATGGGTACTAAATGATCCTTTTTGCCACACCGAGGTGAATAGATACAAGCCATAGATATCTGAATGATACAAATTGGCCGGAACAAAATAATCGTCTTCGTTGATTTTCTTTCCTTCCCTGATATCTCGCGCTCTTTTTTCCGCCATGACCATTTCAGCAAACTTATCCATTGCTTTTGCCATCATTTTGTCCTCGTCCACCGCCTCTTGTGAACGAATCGGGATCATCCATAAAGAAGTGCGGCAGCCGTGGATAGGCAGTTCATCCGAAACCTCCGAGGTGGACATGAGCCTCAGCGCTTTATTATCTTCGTTCCAACAGCTTCCCCATGTTTCTGACCGGCTGGAATAGGTTATCGGAAAAGAACCTTCACCCGCTGCATTTTCGTCGACAACGTTACCCCCTGTTAATAAAATATTCGCATTGGCATCCGTGTATTCCATCAACATTTTCTCACTACCTGCCAGCATACCAAACCGGTCAACAAAGAATGTAAACACCTGGTCGGAAGTAAAGGTCTCTTCACTCTCATTTGCACCGACCACTTCCCCATCTCCGTCAAAGTTTTTTGTGGTTGTGACCGAGCTATACGTCACTGTACCCTTGAGCGTAATTTTCTTCCAGGCATCCTGAGCATTCACGGGCGCTATGAGCATAAAAAGAAAAAGTGTGATAATGGTTAGGATTAACTTTTTCATCTTATTAAAATTGTTTATTTATATGGTGTAATATGCCTTCCTAACGGCAGACAGGGAACTCGCATTATGTTTTAATCATAATCGTTTGTGATTATACAATCATGCTCGTTTTATAAGTTATAATTTTCTGAATTCTACCCTTCTATTACGAGCTTTGTTTTCCGGATTGTTGTTTTCAGCAATAGGTTGGGAAGATCCATATCCTTTTGTGGTCAATCGGTCTGCATGAATGCCTGAGTTTACCATGACACTTTTCACAGCATCGGCGCGTTCCTGCGAAAGCAGATCATTTCGCTGGGTTGTTCCATCGCTGTCTGTATGTCCGCCAACTTCAAACTTTAAATCCTGATTTTCTTTCATCATTTTTACAAATTCGTTGATTGTACCCATGGATTCGGGTTTAAGAGTGGCTTTATTCACATCAAACTGAATTCCGTAAGCAATGAATTTTCCTTCTGTAATCACCTTGTTGTATGAATCAGAACCACCGGCTGCTATACGAAAGTTTTTAAACATGACGGGATGTTCAGGGCTGGTCACTTCTATATCCAACTGAGCAGGTGCTCCCGGTTCTATCTGGTTTGAAATGCCAATCCTGTGTTGATCTACATACAGTTTTCCAATATTTTTATTCACATAAACCGCTACGCGACGCCAGTTATTTTGTGTGGTATTGACAGCCTCGGGTGCAAACCTCTTGCTACCGCCGCCAGACCAGTCGTCATTTTTGAAAACGCCAAATTCATAATGAGCATCGCCCGACAGGCCGGAAAAGCTTATTCTTACCGGAGCGGTTGCGCCGCCGTATGCCCCGACGGTTTCATCTTTTCCCCGAAAATAAAGGGTAATTTCTGAAGCGTCTGTCGAGGTGTCGACTCCACCGTTTGACAAGACATCAAACTCTAACGTAAACTGTTCGGGCAAGTATGATTTTTCTTCCATAAGGGGATTAAAGTACACTCTGGAATCACCGGGTATATACAAAACTTTTTCTCCGTTGTACGTTTGTATTTCAGCATTGCCCTCATCAATCAGCATTCTACCGGGTATTTCAGCGTCGGCTTCACCGGCCATATCATAAAAATAAATGATCTTATCGCCTGGCACAAAATCATAGTTTTTAAAGTTCTGCAGTCTGTTGGGGATTTCGGGTTTTTGCGATGCAACAATAGTTCCTTTTGTGTCTGCTTCTTCCTTTTCAGGCGCAAGATTCATTTTATCTGCTTCTTCCTCTGCAACTTTCTGTGTTTTACCTTTTTCAACTACCTCTTCAGCTTTATCGAATGTTTTGTCTGCTGCTTTTTCTGTTTTGTAGACAATTTTATCCTCGGTTATCTCTTTTACTCTGTTTTTGACCCTTTCCAATAGTTGACAATGTACACTCTGGTTACCGATAATCAGTGCACCCAACAAGAAAGTTATTCTTATTATCTTTATCTTCATGATTTAATTAATTTTAGTTATTAATAATATGAAGCAAATATATGGCAGGTAAGAGTCCTTCCATTGGAAAAAAGTCTCAATTTATTTTTTTGCCAGAAGTGCCGCCGGAAAATATTTTCACAATAGTCAGATTGCGTTTAAAAAAGCAACCTGGTGTTTCGCCGACGATGGCTTTAAAATCGTTGATGAAATGAGATTGGTCAAAATAATTACCATGAAAAACCAAATCCTGATAATCTAAAGCTTGCTCTTCCCTAATTTTGATCCACAGATAATTAAACCGAACTATTCGGGCCAAGGTTTTGGGGCTCACTCCTGTACGTTTAATAAACTTACGCAATAAAGTACTTTTACTGGCAAAGCATTCCTGCATAATATCTTTCAGCGGATGTGTAATGCTCTTTTCAAGTATCTTATCGTAGAGTATATCTACCGCATCAGGAACATAAGGAGTTAGTTGTATAGATTGAATAAAATATGTGAAGTAAATAGTTCGTTCTTCTGTCGTGTTTATTTTGGCAAGATTTAACCAAAGTGGATGAAAAATAACTTTTGGAAGCTCAATGCTTTTTTTTAAAACAGGAGAAAAATCCAGTTCAAATAAGCGTGAAAATACCGATGCCTTACAGGTTACCGTGAATGTATCCATATTTCCTCGGAAATGTAAAAGCATTGCTCTGGGAATAATTGGTCCTACAAAATAGGCTTGCAATGGCAACAGCGGATTCTCAGCTATGAGAGGAGTATCTTTAAAATGAAAAACAAGCGAAATATAAGGGCGCGGGAGAAATTTATCGGTCATAAAATCCCCCTTGAACCGATAAGCTTCAAATTGGTGTATCAGCCATTGGTTATTTCTTTCGCTTTTAAAAATTTCAATATCCAGCATGTGCAACAGCAATTTTTGTCATCAAACAGATTTATCCTACCTCGTTATAATTCTATTTTTAGCAACTTCAATATTTTAGAACACGGAGAAAATTATATAGAAATATGATTACTTGATAATCAACAAGATAATTATTATTGTGTTTGGAGAAATCCTGAAAAATTGCAGCTTTATAGCTAATAATCAAAAAAGTTATAATGAAAACATAGGATTCCAAGAACTCAACCAACCAAAGATAGTGATTTAGCTCCAGTTTTATATAACTATTTTGGAAAAGGTTTAAATTTAGCTCGAATAAAATTAA
>JAQVGF010000113.1 GCA_028696875.1 Dysgonamonadaceae bacterium | reverse complement strand
TAATGTGAGGCAGCGTAAAACGAGTTAATCCATGTATGCGACGCGACTCTCTGTGATAAGGTATCATTGGAAGATTGTCTTTCGTTGGATATTCATCATCTGCCAGTGATAGAGTGTTCATTCCTAATTCTGTTTGAATGAAATAGATAAATTGCAAAGTGAAATTTTTTGCTTTTTTTAGTGCCTCTTTCCGCTCTTCGGGTGTTTTATCAATCAGGTTCAAATAATAGTCGTTGCCCTCAATTGGCCAATTGATCATATACTTGTTGTTAGGCAGTTTACCATAATTTATCATCTCTTCGGCAGACCATACTCTGTTTTCTTCTTTTGGCGAAACACACAAAGGGTTTCTACATGCACATGCAAAATGATTGGCATAGTAGCCTTCCGGCTTTGCGATGGTTACATCTTTTCCATAATCTTTAAGAGTAGCCACATAGGTTAAGTCTTGAATAATATTGTTTGCCTTTTCTGGAGCAATATCTTCGCCAGTTTCGTAGCGACTTTCCATTCCAATATCATATTTTACACCTGTTAATTTGGCGATATCTCCCAATTCAGTTCCATCAATAACTATTTGAGGGTAAAACTTCATCTCACCCTCCGGCGTATTAACAGTTATTTCCCATTTATCCTGTTCTCTAACTATCCCTTTAAGAGAACTCTCAAGATACATCTTTAAATTTTTTTCTTTATATGCGATATTTTTAAAAATTCTATTTCCAACAGATGGCTCAAATAGCACCTTGCTAACCCAACCGGTATTCAAAGCATCTTCGCTTCCATAATGTTGTATGAGGGAATCTCTAAATTCCCCCCAAAATCCACTTGGTAGATTGTGATTCCCATCTATTGCACTTACTCCTGCGCTTGTGAGCATGCCGCCCAACCAATCAGTTTCTTCAATAATAATAGTTTTTACACCCAATCTGGCAGAATGCACCCCGGCGCTTACTCCGCTGGCACCACCGCCTATAATTACTAATTGTGCGGGATTAGCATTCTGATTATTACGGGTTTGTGAAGAACAAGAAGATGCTCCAACATTAATAACTAAAAAAGTTATTGCCAATTGTATAATATATTTAAATACTGACAATTTCATAAATATTTTTCTGGTTTATTTTATTAGATGCAAATATATGAATATTATATTAATCTAACAACTATAAATAATAAATATTTTAATAATAAGCATCTTTGATGGAGATTTAATTTTGTTAGTTGAGTATGGAACTCAACGTTTTTGATATTATAACTGTATTACGACCTCATTTAAACTATTTATATCTGTTTTTTAACAATCCCATAAAAAAATTTGCTTTAGGAAGTGAGTTTTATAATAAAATTTATTTCCTGATTAAAAGGTGTTTGAAGGAAATATTAGATTTTTAATAGTTTAATAAACCTCTCTTAATACCAATAATAATTCATTTGTAAACTTATGGATTGACTTTGGGCGCTTAAATCTGAATCATATTTAAAAAAGAGCAATTTGCATATTCAAAGAAAATAATAAATGCAAATTACTGATTATATGTTATATGTTTTATAGTAGCTTATATAAAATGTAATCAGAAAAAACTAATATCCTTTTTAATAAAGAGCTATGGCATTTGTAACTGTGCGTTGTTTTCCATTATCACTTGGAATAATTGTTTCCTGACCTCTGATCAGCATACACGAAGAGCCACCTCCGTCTAAGTTGATAGCATCGGTACAACCTAAATCTAAAAACAGATCAGCCATATCTTTCATCGTAAGACCCGGAGTAGCCGGAGTTTTGTTTCTGCCTTCACAAACAAAAAACAGTACATATCCGGCAGGATGATATGCAACTGCCGAGCGTGGATGATTGGCCGTTGGTCCTACTCCACTCGCCGCATCAAAAAGCTCTGCTTCCCAATTGTTTTTGTACACTCCATCCTTAATTAATAATGGACCTGCACCGATAGCTTCAACCGGTGTCCATGGTTTACCATTTGCCGGAAAATCTTTAGAGGGTATTGGTTGTGGTTTATCACCCGCTTTGTTTGGCGAAGGTTCCGGATATGCATAAAGTACTCCTTGTGATTCGTAACCATAATGGGCAGAGAATACTTTATCGTTGTTCATTCCAAACACTCCTTGTGTAGGATAATAGGGTGTAGGAGTGCCATTGTAATCTCTGTTTGTAACGGGTTGCTGGTGTGAAATAGTTTTACCATCGCGTATCATTAATCCCAGTGAAGTTCCGCTCCAGAAATATCCTCCATTTAAAACTACGGATGGTTTAGAGTTTTCTTCATAGAATTGCTGTGGAGTTTTATATCCTGTTTTTTCGCCCAACACTTTGAAACGAACACTCTTATTATTCAATTCTGCTACTGCGATATATGCTTGAACTTTTTTTCCCGAAACAGTCTGTCTGTATTTATAAACAGATATATAGGCCGGCAGAGTTCCGTAATTATCCTTTTTCTCCCACTTATCAGCTGATGCGGTGAAAGGGGCATTTATAATGTTAACTTTAATTCGATAGACTTGTGTTGTTGCATTTCTTTTTACTTTTATCGAAGCATCTTTCGTCAAGTCGTAGCTTGAAGTAAGCTCGGTAGGTGACACCATTGTCACTCCCGAATTTAAGTTTACTTTTAATGTAACATTTGAGAGGTCAGTTCCTGTTTCAAACTCAATTTCGATAAAGTGAGCAAAATTATCGACTTTTACTTTAGATGCTTTTGGACTAACTACCTCAATTGATTCGATATACTTAAAATCAGAATCTACCGGTGTGTTACTTTCTCCACATCCACCTGAAGCAGTTAAAAGAGTGACAATCAATAAAAGATATTGAAGCAATTTCAAACTAATTTTTGCTTCATTTGTGCTTGTATATTTTTGTCTATTCATTAGTGTGATTATTATTATTTTTAAAATTATTTATTCTATCACATTGGCTTCTCTCATTCCTTTCTCTACAGCATCCCACATATTTTTATTTATGATGTGAACGATATCGAAAATCATTAATCCATCCGAGTTTGAAAGATTCATTTTTATTGACTCTGTAAGTCCATCATGGTTTTCATAAAACTGATCGGCCAATATTCCTCCCAAGAATATGTTGTTCCCCATTATTCTACGAACATTTTCATTAGAACCTTCAACACAATACCATATACTACTTTGAGCTTGCAAATCCGTTTCGTTTTTAATTTCAGGATTTTTCCTCACATACTCTTCTTTAGTAATAGCGGTATAATAGTTGCCAATGGTAAACAAGTCCAGTAATTCTGCATAGCCGGTGTTCTTATATTCGGGTGTTGCCCAATCGAACTCTTTGGATGGATCGTAATACTTGCTCGCAAAATTTACACCCACTTCAAAATAGGATGGATACCAAGCTCCTGTATAAGCTCCAAAGGAAATATTGGGATTAACCGATTTAACCTCCTCCCGAGCTTTTACCATAAAATCATAGATGTTTTGCGAACGCCATTGCAACCATTTCATGTACTGCTTTCCTTTATGAGGATAATCATTCCCCAACTCATCCTTTCTCCATTCATAAATATCGCCGGGGAAGTTATCTAATTTTTCACCAAGATACTCCTCAAATTTCTGACGTGACAAATCGGAGAAATCCGCAGTATATCCATCGTAACGAACCCGATCGAGAATAATTCCATCAAGTTTCGGATACTTAGCGGTTATCTCTTTTAATATACTTATTATATATTCCTGAAACTCCTGATTGATAGGATTCACCATTGCCGAATACTTTTGTTTCTCTTCGGTAATTGGAATAATTTTTCCATCAACTGTGTATACCTGTGATGCCCAATTCGATTTATCATATTCATATATTATACCTTTGTCATAATAATTGTGACCCGCAACAAAGGTGTTCAAGGATGCCTGAATATTGAGACCCAACTTATGTCCTTTCTCAATTATATATCCCATATAATCAAATGTGTAAATAATAGTATCACCATGCCATTTCTTTAATTTAGGTGCAATATCACTATCATACAACAGATATCCGGATATAGGCCTCATATCGACAACTATATCTGTAAAACCCAGATCTTTTAGCTTCTTAAAATAATAATCAATGGTATCCTTATTATTAAAACGCTGTATATTAGCAGTGGCATCCAGCCACATAAGTTTAGGTCGATCATCTCGGGTTGATTCCTTTGATGAACTCTTGCATGAAGTACCAATTGTTACCACAAGTAAACAAAGAGTTAAAAGTTTACAGTTAAAATTAAAAGTTGTTAGTTTCATTAAATATCATTTTTTTTAATATGTATAATATTTCAAAGTTATACCTCTAAAGATTTACTTAAAACCCAAATATAGACAATAAATTTAATTGGCAAAGCATATTTAATAAAATAAATAATATGTTGCAATGTGTAACTCCTAACCTGGACAAACCAGAACCAAACAGAGAAAAAATTGCAGTTTGTGCTATGGATTTACTTTCAAATATACACAAAGGCCAATGAATGGTATGTGTATGCTAAGCTATTTCGATCGTGTAATAATAACAGGAATTTTGCGTGAGATTTCTTATGCAGGAGGGATTACATCTTATTTGTATAACAAGAAGAGACACATTTTTGATTATTCAAAATTTGCCAAACCTTATTAGAGATGCAGTACGTAAGATCATATCGATTTTATTTGACAAACTTAGATAAAGAACTTCCTGTTGCTGAGAAATGAGTGAAAACACAGTGCTTATTTAGGCATTAAATTATTAATATCTTGCCAAAAAATAGAAGAATTTAAGTGATAAGAATACTAAGAACTTTAAAAGGTTTCAACCTTTAAAATAAAAATTTTTCATCTATTCACTCAAACTCCTTGTTGTCAAGAGACTGAAGAAGATGTTGGTGCCAACTATTAACATGGCGCAAACTAATTGCAATGGAGCGTGCCGGGTTTACAATAAACTGACGTGGTGTAGTGAAACTACTTATCACTATAGGCAATATACCAAAGGCATGATTTACCGAAAGATAGAGTTGTCTGAATCCTGAACGAAAAAAGAGTCGCTGCATGAGAGGAGCACGCAACTCAGTGCTTAAGGCAGCAAAACCAGTAACCACCACAAGAGCACGCAAAACCATGATCATTCCACCTGAGAGCGCTATAAGGCGTCCTTCCAAGCCGCCGCCCGATGTTTTACTAAAAAACCATGCTAAGACAAGTATCACCAACAATTGCATCCAAAAGAGCCACTTTTTTAATTGCCGCATAGCAAATCGATATCGCCAAAAAATAAAAATAAACCAGGGGAGGGTTAAAATAAGTGCAACACCCAGCGTGACATTACTCAATGCAAAAAGTATAAGTGGAAGAACAACTACCAGCAAAATTAAAAATCGTGTCGAGTATTCAATATCTTCTGACGGCTGTTGCCATTGTTTAGCATGAATTTCGGATGAAAGAGTATATTTGTTCTGTTCGTTTTTGGCTCTCTGTCCTAATCTGTATCCCACAAAAGCAGCCAACGCTCCTAAAACAGCATATACCAGAAAGAGGCTCAACACAGCACGCATGGGTTGAACATGTATAAAACCCAATTTTTCAGTAGCATAGATAAACATCTCTTCATAAATCAAAAATATGTCCCATCCAAAAAGCAAGAAGAGACGTACAACTTTATGTGTCAAAACTCCCACCATAGTCAGCATCCCTGCACCTATATATCCCGTGATATTTCTACCTGCAACACGAATGGCAAGTTCCATGATAAATCCCTCCAATGCAATGGCAATCATAGGTCCCAAAATAACAGCACTGGGCGAAATAGATTTCATGAGAGCGGTTATCACTCCCGCACGCCATACGATTCCATATTTGGGCCATATCTGGAAAAACCCGATGACCAATACAATGGAAATAAGTGTAAGGAAAGTACCTGAAAAAGGAATGCGCAAATTGTGTAAAAAACTCCCCGCAATAATCTCGATACCAGCCCATAAACCTGCCAGCACCGATGCTTTGATCCATTTGTCGCTCACTACTTCTTTTGATCGTTCCATAACTTACGGGCTTCTTCTAAATTACTCGGATTGTTCACATTCATAAAAGCATGTTCCTGGTAAAGTGGATGTTCCCTGGATATCTTAACATAGTCCACCGACACTAAATCTAATAAATCTTTCATCTTAAATGCATGGGCATCTATTTGCTGCTCTAAAAAAGGTAAAATATCTTTACGATATACAGCGCACATCATTTGCAATTGACCATCGTGGTCAACTGGTACAGTGATTAGAGCACCGCTTCCCTCCGCTTTTGAAACAATATATTTCAATAAAGATACTGATACCAATGGAATGTCACACGATACAACCAGATTTAGAGAAGTAGTGGAAACTTTGAGAACAGAATGGATTCCGCCCAATGGACCACGTTGTGGGTATTCATCGGGTATCTGTGGCCAAGAAAGATTCGGATATGTAATTGATCCGCTACTCACGACAATAGTAGGTGTCACCTCTTTCAATTTGTCAACCATTTGGGTAAGCATAGTCTCTCCGTGCATTTCAGCCTCGGCTTTGTTGAAACCCATGCGCCGACTTTGCCCACCGGCAAGAATCACTCCTGTTATATTAGAGTTATTTAAATCCATCTATGCAAATTAAGGATCTTTTCGGGAATTAACTTAAGCCTCAGAGATATTTCTCACAGAAACCTCTTCATACGTTCAAATGCTTTTTGGGGATCTCCAAAATCAACAGGATGAAAAATAAGAGTAGGTTTAATTTTCCATTTTTTTACCACTCCCTCTAACTGCCTTGCTTTGGTGGTGAAAATTAAAGGAACAGAAGATTCCATTAGCTGCGTGAAGCTACTACTCCAAAGTTTTCCTGCCAATTCGTATCCACCAATTTCATCCACGATAGCAATATCCGGAGGGTGTGCCAAAAGTTCTTTGATGCAATTATTCCCCACTTCTACACCTTTGGGGAAAAACTTAAAATGGTTAGGCCGATGATCAAAAGTTGCTATGCGTTCCATTAGGGGAGATTGCTCATTTGTCTTAATATCTTTTATCTGATAACAGTCTGACTGAAGCTCGTGCAACGCCACAAAACCACCCACCACAAAGCCATTCATCTGAAAAAAAGCCAAAACATCTATAAGAAAAGCGGTCTTTCCACTTCCTTTTTCACCGGAAATAATAAATATCGATTTCAAAAGTCAA
>JAQVGF010000112.1 GCA_028696875.1 Dysgonamonadaceae bacterium | reverse complement strand
GAGTTTGGGGTATAGCATTTCAAGAAAATAATATAAAAGTGTGACTCTAAAACAATAAATAATTAAATCATAAGTTCACTCCGAAAACAGTAAATTTACTTGTAAGGGATTTAGGGGTAAAAGGAGATATTTTGACTTTTCTGAGCAGACTCAATTGTTAAAAAATGAACTTTGTTGATTTTCTTTTTTATCTTTGAAGAAGCTATATAAGAAGCTATATGTAGATTCGATACGAAGTATGATTAACATCAATAATGAGAAAAGTGAACTGACAGACCTCAGGAATGGTTCTGTCAAAGCATTTGAAACGATTTACAACAGATACAGTGGTAAGTTGTATAATTTCATTATGACTATTTCTAAGGGCGATAAATATATGTCGGAAGAAATTGTCCAATCTACTTTTATTAGATTGTGGGAGGTTCATGAGCAAATAGATCCTCAACAGCGCATTCTATCTTTTCTTTCGACAATTGCAAAAAACCTATTATTCAATAAATACAAACGACAAACTATTGAATATATTTACCAAGAGTATGCTTTAAAAAAACAAAATCAATACGACAACACAACTGAAAATGAAATCGACCTGAAATGGCTTGAGGAATTTGTAAATGAACTAATTGAACAACTTCCTCCATCCAGAAAGAGAATATTTATTTTGAAAAAAAAGGAGGATTTGAGCACAAAACAGATTGCTGAGATAATGAAAATATCAGTAAGTACCGTTGAGACACAAATCTCTCTTGCCATGAAATTTATCAGAACCGAGTTCGAAAAGAATTACGACAAGCTATTTTACTTGGCGCTTCTTGTTAATTTCTTTTAATTAGGAAGAAACATTAGCGGAACTCTCCAAGGAGATTGTAATATAGACAGAGAAACAATACTTATGACCGAGAATTATTATATAGAACTATTTGAAAAATATTTATGCGACGAAGCTTCTCCGCAAGAAAAAGAAGAGTTACAATCATATCTCAGTTCTAACAAGAGAATTGATTCTTTCTTTGAAGACGGATTATCAAGTGCTTATCCTGAAATGGATGAACAAGTTCGTAAACGTATGTTCAAAAACATTCGTGAAAATATTATTTGCAAAAAACCAAAACTAACTATTCAGGAGAATAAAAGAAAAATACTCCAATGGGCAGCAATATTAATTTTGCCCATTATTACAGCTCTATCAGTCTATTACTTTACTCAAAACAGTAGTGCCAACTTTCATCCTGTTACCATAACCGCACAAAAAGGAGAGAAAGCCGAAGCAGTTTTACCCGACGGTACAAGAGTTTGGATAAACTCGGAATCAGCAATTACATATGACACTAATTTCAATCGAAAAAAACGTTCCGTTTATCTTGAAGGAGAAGCATATTTTGAAGTGGCTAAAGATAAAAAACGTTCTTTTATAGTGCAAACTCAATCAATGGATGTGCAAGCGCTTGGCACCTCCTTTAATATTCGATCTTATAATACGGATTCACACGTATATGCCATATTAATAGATGGCATTGTGAAGATTAGTGCATCAGCGCAAGAGCTAATTTTAAATGTGAATCAAAGAGCAATATTTGATAAAGCAACCAAAAAACTAACTGTAGATTTAGTAGATGCAGCCAATTTCATTGAATGGAAAAAAGGCAACATCTTTTTCAGTAACCAAACATTCGATGAAATTGCTCAAACCCTTTCACGAATATATAATGTGGAGATTCAATTTGCGTCGGATCAACTCCGCCTTATGCGCTTCTCAGGCACACTCGGGAGCAACGGCATAAAAAATGCATTGGATATTCTCTCTCTTACATCTCCGATGTATTACGACGTTGAAGACACTACCATAATCCTATATCACAAAGACAAAAAGTTAAACAACTTTAAATAGCAAGTTTGCAATAGAGGAAATACCCACGCTTGTTGTATTATTTATACATAGATTCCCAAGAAAAAATCTATGTATTTGAACTTTACCATTTACTAATATTAATACACTTTTTGTCTATGAAAAAAATTCAATTACACAAAGACGACAAGCATCCTTGCAGAGCAAAACTGATTGTTTTGTTCATGGTACTTGTATTTGCCTTACCTTCTTTTTCACAAATCACTGTTAATATTCAGAACAAACCTTTGCGGCAAACGCTGAAGGAGATAGAGAAAGTAAGTGACTTTCGATTTTTCTACAATGAATCGCTACCCATTTTGAATAACAGTAGTTCGCTCAATGTAGAAAATGCAAATATTGATGATGTGATGCAACAATTGCTTGCAAACAAGAATGTCAGATACGAAAAAAACAACAACATTATTGCCCTTGTTGAAGTTGAAAACAATGCAGCGCAGACTCTTGCATCTCAACAAAAAGTTACGATAAAGGGTCGTGTAGTCGATGCTGAGGGAGTACCCATAATTGGAGCAAACATTGTTGAAATGGGACCAGTTAGCAATGGAACTATTACAGACAACGATGGAAACTTTACGCTGAATGTTCTCAGAAATGCTACAATTAAGATATCGTATATAGGTTACAAAGATATTGTAATAAATACAGCCGATAGAACTTCTTTTAATATCGTAATGGAAGAAGATACACAAACACTCAGCGAATTAGTTGTAACCGCATTGGGCATTAAACGTGAAGAAAAAGCGCTGGGATATTCTGTACAAACCGTAGAAGGAGCAGGACTACAAACTGTGAAAGGTGTGGATATAGGAACTTCTTTAACAGGTAAAGTTGCAGGATTATTAGTGAAAAACAGCACTGAATTTACTGCCGATCCCTCTATTCAGATACGTGGTGAAAATCCTTTGTTGGTTATTGACGGAGTACCTTATGCAAACATGACTTTGCGAGATATACCTTCAGACGATATCGAAAATATAAGTGTGCTGAAAGGAGCCACAGCATCAGCACTATACGGATATAGAGGTGCCAGTGGAGCAATCATGATAACCACCCAAAAAGGATTAGCAAAGAAAGGATTATCCATCTCTGTAAACTCGGGAACAATGGTTGCAGCAGGTCATTTGGCTATTCCGGAAATGCAATCGAGTTTTGGTCGCGTTGTTAAAAAGAATGCTGACGGAAATCTTGAGTATGTTCGTTCGGGAGATGGATCATGGGGCTTACCGCTCGATGGAAGAGAAGTTATTCAATGGAATCCAATTTCAAAAACAATGGAACCCATGCCCTATTTGCCAATTGGCAAAGATAATTTCAACAACTTTCTTGAACAAGGGTATATTTTGAATAACAATATCAATCTGGTACAACAAGGTGAATTTGGAAGTTTCCGTACATCTGCAACATGGGTAAATAACAAAGGACAGTATCCTAACTCTATCTATGATAAGATTACATTCAGTTTGGGTGGTGACATGAAGATTGATAAATTCGAACTCTCTGCTTCCATGGCATACAATAAACAGAAATCACCCAATGTGGGCTTCAACGGTTATAGAGGATATGACCCAATGTACAACCTATTGGTTTGGTCTGCTCCCGATTATGATGTTAGAGATTACAAAGATTACTGGCTAATTGAAAATGAAGTTCAGAATAGTAGTTACACAGCCGGTAATAACAATCCTTATTTCGATCGCAAAGAAAGAACCCACAGTATTGATCGCGATATTTTCAACGGGTCTGTTTCTGCCGATTACAATTTCACATCGTGGTTGAAAGGGACCGTTCGCACCGGTTTCGACATCTACAGCGACCGACAAGATATTACAATCTCTAAAGGATCGTTCCAAGGAGCAGGTACGGCACAAGTACTAAAGGGAGGAAGCGAAGTTTGGGGTGAATCTCAACGCGGATCATTCAATATCGGTTTAGGCAGGGGTTACAGTATAAATAACGATCTCTTGTTATCGGCTGACAAAACGTTTAATGACTTCAGAGTAGATGGTTTCATTGGAGGAACAATCTATTACACCCAAGATGACGGAATAGAAGCCCTAACCAAAGGTGGATTATCCATTCCGGCATTCTATTCATTGAAAGCATCTATAAATCCGGTAGCTGTTAAATCCGTTATTTACAAACAACAAGTAAACAGTTTATATGGAAGACTTGGAGCCTCTTGGAAAAGTTTATTATATGCAGAATTCACGCTGAGAAATGACTGGAGCTCTACACTGTCCGAAGATACCAGATCGTACTTATATCCATCTATATCAGGGAGCTTTATAGCATCTGAATTACTGCCCAAATATGATTGGCTATCGTTATGGAAAATTAGAGGATCGTGGACATCATCAAAAACTCCTGCCAATATTTATGATATCAACTCCGTTTACAGCATTACTACCAATGCATGGGGAGATTTAACTTCTGCCTCTTATCCAACCACAATAAGAGGTACTGATGTTTTACCCGAATCCGCCTCCACATTTGAAGTTGGTACAGCAATAAACGTGCTCAAAAATAGAGCATCAGTAGATGTTTCTTACTACGAGAAAAAGATGTTCGATTTTCTTAGAAAAGCAGGAATCAGTCCGGCATCCGGATACACATCAAACTATGTGAATACAGATGAAGAGATTGTAAGAAAAGGAGTTGAAATCACTTTGAGTGGCACACCCGTTAAAACAAAAGATTGGCAATGGGATGTGTCGTTCAATTGGTCTAAATATGCAAGATATTACTCTAAACTCGACTCTGTTTATTCAGCCGACAAACCTTGGGTTGAAGTTGGCGAAAGAGTCGATCATTATGTACTCAACGATTATCTAAAAGATCCGGAGGGCAACATCATTCATAATAATGGGCTGCCCACCTACTCAAAATATCAATCTTTGTATGGATATGCGGATCCCGATTGGTTATGGGGTCTCAGCACATCTTTGAGGTATAAAAACTTCGATCTGAATATTTCAATGGACGGACGTGTTGGCGGACTTGCCGAAACTACTACAGAAATGTATATGTGGAGAGCGGGTTCACATCCAAACTCTGTTGTTCCCGAAAGATTTTTAGATGCAAATAATCCCGGATCTAAAAATTATATCGGAGAGGGAGTGAAAGTTGTATCAGGAGAAGTTTCGTTTGACACTTATGGCAATATTGTAAGCGACACAAGAACTTATGCGCCCAATGATGTTCCAACAACCTATCAAACATATGTCAATAGTTTGCATAAAGGGACTGCGTGGGGTGGTTCACCATCAACATTAGATACTTATTCAACAACATTTTTCAAAATAAGAGAAATATCGCTCACCTATAATTTACCCACCCAAATAACAGAAAAGTTTAATGCAAACGCCGCATCTATCTCTGCGGTTGGACAAAATCTGTTTTTATGGGCAAAACAATTTAAATACTCGGATCCTGACGGAGGCTTTGAAAACTTTAGCGATCCATCAATTCGATATTTAGGACTTAATCTAAAAGTGGTCTTCTAATTATTAAATTAAAAATTATCCAGATCTTATAAACAAGAAAAGATATGAAAAAAATAGAGAAATATATCAAAATAACAGTTACAATGTTGTTGTCATTAATAATGTTACTTGGATGTAACGACTTTGAAGATTTGAATACAAATCCGGATGACACAACAAAAGTAAGCGCATCGCTACTTGCCACCAATGTAATTCTTCAAATTACAAAATTTTCAGGAAGAGATGGAAAAGCATTTATTGCTGATAATGCGCTATCAAAATATGTAGGTTATGCAAATGAAGGTCAGTTAGACGCTCAATACAATAAAATAGGCAGTAGTAGTTTTGGAGGAATGACTATTCTTCCGGATATTGAAAAAATGATTGAGTATGCAAAAGGAAATCCTGCGGAGGATTCCTATCGTGGAATCGGAGCCTTTGTCAGAGCTAATGTTTTTTATAAATTAACCATGGAAATGGGTGATATCCCTTATAGCGAGGCCGGACAAGGTGCAAGTGGACTTTACAGGGTTAAGTATGACAGACAAGAACAAGTATTGGAAGGCGTTTTAAAAGAATTGCAAGCAGCAGATCAGTATTTTGCAAATGGGAAATCATTCGATGGCGATCCCACTCCATATAAAGGCGATCCTGTGAAATGGAGAAAAGCTGTGAATGCTTTTACATTAAAGGTGTTAATGACTATTAGCAAAAAGGAGACAATTGGGTCAATCAATCTGAAATCTAGATTTGCAGAAATAGTAACTGCAGGAAACATTATGGATAACTCAACCGGATTTTTCGGTTTAAATTATTCATCTCAGAATAAGCATCCTCTTTCCGGAACCAATGATATTTTCACCAGCCGGACTATTCCAAGTTCCTTGCTGATAGATAATCTAAAGAACTTAAATGATCGTCGCATGTTTTATATTGCTGAACCTGCAGGGTTTCGCATTGCCGAAGGCAAAACAGAAACAGACCCTGATGCTTATGTAGGAGTTGATGTATCAATTGATTATGCAACAATGAATTTAGGACATAGCAATAATCAATATTCGCTTATCAACAAACGATATTTAAAAGAAGAGGCAAGCGACCCACAACGAGTAATGACTTTTGCTGAACAACAATTAATTCTGGCTGAGGCTGTTTTGAAAGGATGGATTTCCGGTGATGCAAAAAACTATTACGAATCCGGAGTAAAAGCAGCATTAACCGATATGATGAGTGCCAACGCAAGCTATGCACATGGCATGCCCTTAACGACCGATTATATTCAAGGATATTTTAGCGGGGAAGCCGCATTTAAAACTACTTTGTCTGAACAGTTAAAACAAATCTGGATGCAACGATATCTCCTACAGTTTTTCCAAGATTCAGAAACCAGTTTCTTTGAATACCGTCGCAATAAATATCCTGATTTTCCAATCAATCCTGAAAGCAGTTTAAATGAGAATAATAAAAACGCTATCCCCATGCGATGGCTTTATCCTTCATCAGAAGCAACTTATAATCGTGAGAATCTGATTGAAGCTCTGGATCGTCAATATGATGGCTATGATGAAATCAATAAAATAATGTGGGTTTTAAAATAAATTCATAATCATAGGAGTTATTAGAATTAATATTTTTGGAAGTGTATGTCGAGAAAAGACTAAAGGCAAAGTTGTTATCGCTATTTTTGATTTCAAATCCTGCGTCTTTACTCTTTTCTCACTTCCTCGTTGGTTCAATTTTTTTAACTCGTGTCTCACTCAGGCAAAGAAAGAGTTCGCTTTTAAATTCTTGAGAAGAGTTATGTGAAAGCCGAAGAGATGTAACTAAACAAACAGAATAGTTGGAATATATATGTATAGAAA
>JAQVGF010000111.1 GCA_028696875.1 Dysgonamonadaceae bacterium | reverse complement strand
GATGCGAAAATAACTTTCTCATTGCTTGAACATAGGTAAAATGTTTGAATTGTTTATATTTCTGCTTCGCAGCATTCACCTCGTGGAATAAATCAAAGATTTAATGCAAAGCATTATTCCACATGGTGAACCCTGTGAAATTTAGTTTTATTTCACAGGGCAGGCCGATTTGGAAATCGGCGCGAGCACTCGAACTGCTATCAATCTGATTATTTCATTGCAAAAGCTAAATATTATGCTGCGTTATTTCATCCAGTAAATTTTGAACCTGCTCAATTAATGAACTTTCAGAATCATTTATCACAACATAATGGGCTAAATTGATTTTCTCTTTTTCCGGCATTTGATTCTTTATTCGATTCTTAACCAAATCTTCATCCACGTTATCGCGCTTTGCAACGCGTGCAACGCGTAAATTGAGAGGAGCGTAAACGGTTATAACTTTATCTAAATGGAGATGGAATTTAGATTCGAATAAGATGGCAGCTTCCAGAGCCACAATAGAATGGTGGGAGTGTTGCAAGCACCAGTTTTTGAAATGTTTCAAAACTTGTGGATGAATAATGGAGTTGGCAAGAGCTAATTTATCGGGGTTATTAAAAATTATTTCAGCAAACTTTGTTTTATTTAAAACGCCCTCTTCATACAGATTTTTGCCAAAATGGAGGGTTAATTGTTGTTTGATTTCGACGGAACTATTGTTCAGTTTTTGTGTTTCCTTGTCGGCATTATAAACAGGTATTCCATGTAGCTCAAACAGTGTTGCTACAGTAGTTTTGCCACTTCCTATTCCTCCCGTAATACCCAGTTTAATCATACTTTTAAAACTATTTTTTTTCAAACAGATACTCAACTACTCCGGGTGTAATATAAGGGTTTTTTATGGAAGATGGAGATTTTGTGAGTTTCAGTTCAACCTGATCTCCTTCTTTCTTTTTCAACTCATTGTAATTAATTTTGATTTCAAAATCTTCTTCAACAATTTTCTTATAATCATCCAGCATAACGGCAAAAGTTACGGTCACCTTTGAAGGGAAAAACTTTACATCTATATCTTCCGGTTGATTAGAAACTGTAATAGGTATTTCGAATTGACGTTCAGTAAACTCATGAATAGGAATGTATATTTCCACTCTGCTGGGCACTACTTTCAGTCCTTCCGGTATTTTTATTTTCGCTTCCAATTGAGAAGTGGCATTTAAGTTTTCAAACACGCTGTACTCGGTAACTACCTCTGCAATATCACGCAACTGTTCGCCTGTTCCTAAAATTTTCACTTCACTCGGAATTATCGATACTGAATCTATCACCAAATGTCCTCCGCTTGTTCTCATCTCTCCATCAAACACCACGGGAACTGTTTTACTTTGAAGTTTCGCTGTTTCAAGTGAGATTGTAGCAGGTGAATAACCAATTAATTCCGTGTTTGCGGATAGTTTTGTTCTAATCAACTGTGTGAGCAGATTACCTTGTAGTTTTGTATTATTATTCTTTTGGATATCTTCTACGTTAATTATAAGTGAATCCCTTTTCTTGAAAAAGTAATAATTGAATAGTCCTGAACCTAGGTCTCTTATTCTGAGATCGATTTGCTGGGGAGGGGGATCCACAAAGACCTCTTCCTCCGGAATGTTTACATATTTCAACGGTATGTAATAGCTTCCTTCAACATTGCGTTGGAAAAAAATTAAAAGCCAAAAGATAAAAGCAAGAATAAGGAATAAGAAAAAAGGAATTACTTTTCCCCAATCTATTTTTGCAAAAATAGATCGGAGTTTATCCATTGTATTATAGATAATAGTTGAAAATGACATATCTTCCGATTCTTAATTTTAATATGTATTCAGCAGCTTTTAAAAAAACATTGTTCTTTAAAAAGATTTATGAAAAAAGCATACAGTCTCTTTTCATGGTGTCAGGTTTGATGCCTATACCACGTAATCCGTAATTAGTACCACACACATCGTCCTAAGATTTCATTCAAAGCTAATCGAAATGGAATCAAAAACTTTTCGGTCAGAAAAAACTACTACCTTACAAAAACGACCTAATTACCAACATCAGTTGCAGAAGCAAAAACAGATGCTTTGTCCACTTTTATGGTAACATCGCGTGATACTTCTAAAATAAAATATGCATCGTGAATTTCTCTTATTCTACCATGAATGCCACCTGATGTAATAACTCTGTCGCCAATTTGCATCGCTTCGCGAGCTTTTTGTATTTGTTTTTGTTTTTTTTGTTGTGGACGAATCATGAAGAAGTAAAATATAGCAATGATTGCTACCATAAAAATCAAAGAGCTTCCCATTGGACCGCCGGCTTGTAATAAGATATTCATAATTAGAGTTTTAAAATTGTTTGTAAATTCGATTTATTTCTTTAATATCGTTTTATCCTTTTTAAATTCTGTTACCACCGCATCTAAAATACCATTTATAAAAATACTACTTTTTGGTGTGCTATATGCTTTTGCAAGATCGATGTACTCGTTGAGTGTAACGCTGATAGGAATTGTTGGGAATGCATATAATTCAGCCATTGCCACTTGCATAATTATAACATCCATAAAGGCTATTCGTTCGAAGTCCCAGTTTTCAGCATGATGAGTAATTTGTTCGCGAAATTTTTGTCCGTTCACTAATGTTTCATTCAAAAGTTTTACGGCATATTCTCTATCTTCGTTATCGTTAAACATGGGTAAGAGTGGTTGATTTTCTCCTTCCGCTTTGTTGAAGCGTTTAATTGTTTTATGAACAAATGATTGAACTATTTCGATGTCATCGTTCCAAAAAATACTTTCGTCTTCTAATATTTCGTCCAACTCTTCATTACGGTGAATAAACGATTTAAAAGCCTTTCTCCAAAAATCCTTATCTTCTTTATACGTTGGTTTTTCAATCTTGATGTACTCTTGATACGTATCCGATTCAAGAATGCTATTCAGCATATTTCTTACAAAAGTAGTGTTCGAATCCCACGACATGGGTCTATCTGCAAGATATGCCGCGAACATTTTGTTGTTACGCAGTTGCGAAATAAACTGATTGTTAATAAGCTGCATTTTAGGATTTAAATCCTCTTGCGTTGGCAAAAACTTATTCAGCTTTGTATTTACACGTTTTTCGTATAAATCCGTGAGCTCAATCATCAAAAGTAAAAAGTAAAAATAAAGATCGTATGATTTTTGCAACCCCAATAAAAGTTCTTTTTCAACTTGTTTCAAATCTTTGTTTTGGTTTTGATACCAAGCGTATACAATTTGAATAACCCTTATTCGGATTAAAATTCGATTAATCATTGTGGAATTTAGTTGTTTATTAATTTACAAAAATAGCTATTTATTTCTTCTAATAGAATCTTTATCGTATAAAATAGAGTTTCAATATTTTATAACGGCTTCACAAAACCGTTTTTTGATGGATATTTGATAAGAAAGGGTTAAAAAAGTGCTGCAACAAATCATAGAGAGAACGAAACTTTTCCTCAAATCACATTGCGGATCCCGCCCGCATTGTGCATAAAAGGAAAAATATAGTATATGGACAGTGCGGTTTGGAGCCGCAATGTCCGAAAACGACATTTTGCGATGCTATTAAACGGTCAGGTGCAAGCTCGGCTTCTACAAATCCAGCCACGATCTCGTATCGTACGCACCAACGCATCACATACCCCATACCGCATAACTCTTAATTCCCGTTCAATAAGGTAATAAGTCCACCACGATTCTCAACCGAACATCAAGAGTAATAACTCAAAAGTAAAAGGCTTACGCCCTTACAGGGTTCCATTTCGCGCAACATGCTCACACATAGGGCGTTGCCTTATACTGTTGTCTTACGCCCTTCAGAGCTATAGGTATAAAAACTAAAATTTTTGTTTTTAAATTCACATAGTAAAACCACATACTCGCAAACACACACACAATTTAGGGCAACGCCCTAAAAGAACTTAGCACAGGACAACGCCCTGTGTATGTGCACAATACAGACGCAGGAGCACTATAAGGGCGAAAGATTCTTTTATGAAATACCAGAAATCTAAATATATTATTTAGTCAGAAAACTTTAGTTATATAGTAGGTTGAGGTATGGGTAGATTCTACGGTTACTAAGATATAAACAAAAATCCAAATAAGGTTTTTTTGAATGCAAAGTATTTGGGATTCGGTATTCGAAAATCGTTAATTGATAATCGGAATTAGGATGAATGAGTCGGATTTAACACCCATAATATGTACTGTTTACTGTGTTCAATTTGCAATTCGTAATTAATAATTCGTAATTAATAATTAATAATTCGCAATTGACGTAGCCTCGCACCGCGTATCCGGCACACCATTATTACGCATATAACTCAAAATACTTTGCAACGTATCACATACCCCATACCCCATAATCCATACCCCAAAATGCATACCCCACACCCCAAAACCCACCTCCCATCCTAAAATTAAATGAAGTGGATCGAATTGATATCCTTTTTTAAAAAAAATAGTTGTAACTTCGTCCACTCAAAGAAGTAAGAAACAATATTTATGGAGCAGTTCATATCAGATTTGTCACATCATTTTACTGTCCCTTTTACAAATCCGGTACTCATTTTTGCCGTGCTTTTGTTCATTGTACTCATTTCTCCACTATTACTCAAGCGTTTAAATGTGCCGGGTATTATTGGGCTTATTGTTGCGGGTGTTATAATAGGACCTCACGGATTAAATCTTATTGCAGATAACGCAGGTGTAAACATCTTTTCATCTATTGGTCTGCTCTACATTATGTTTATTGTAGGACTTGAGTTAGATTTGAATGAGTTTAAAGCAAACAGAAATAAGAGTGTTGTTTTTGGTTTCTTCACCTTCTTCATTCCTCTTATCATTGGTTATCCTGTTTGCAGGTACTTACTTGGTTACGATGTGTATGCCAGTTTCCTAACCGCAAGTATGTTTTCTACTCATACATTAGTTACTTATCCCATTGTTAGTAGAATGGGTGTGTCTAAAAATCAAGCAGTTGCCATCACTGTTGGTGGAACAATTCTTACCGATACGGCAGTTCTTATCATTTTGGCTGTCGTTCTCAATAGTAGCATGGGGATGTTCAATATTCAATTTTTATTGAGACTCTTTATTTCCATACTTATTTTTTCGTTCATTGTTTTCTTTGTTATTCCTAAAATAGCTCAGTGGTTCTTCCAAAAGGTTGAAAGCGAGAAATATTCTCACTATATTTTTGTTGTATTTATTGTTTTCTTGTCCGGTTTCTTAGCAGAGTTAGGAGGTATCGAGCCCATTATTGGTGCATTTGCTGCAGGATTGGCTCTCAATAGGTTAATACCTCATAGTTCGGCATTGATGAATAGAATTGAATTTATAGGAAACGCATTGTTTATTCCTATCTTTCTTATATCGGTGGGGATGCTTGTAAATATTTCAGTGGTTTTTAGTGGAACCACAACAATTTATGTTGCGGCTGTTCTCTCGGTAGTTGCTCTATTAGGTAAATGGTTGGGTGCATTTTTCACACAAAAAGTTTTCAAATATTCCGTTTCTCAACGAAATATAATTTTCGGACTTAGTTCAGCACATGCTGCTGCCACATTAGCAGTTATTCTGGTAGGATTTAAAGCGGGAATTATAGATGAATATATTTTGAACGGAACCATTATCTTAATTCTTTTTACTTGTCTTGTAGCATCATTTATAACTCAGAAAGCAGCCAAAGAAATTGCAATTGCCGAAGAGGATGAAGAGATTATTCCTTCGGAATTAGGTCATTATGCTCAAGAAAAAATATTGGTTCCCATTGCCGATCCGGCAAATATTGGTAAACACATTGAATTGGCTATGTTACTAAAAGATAAGAAATCGGTCAACTCTATCTCCTTATTAGGCGTAGTTCCAAACAACGAACAGGCTGAGAAAAATATTATAAGTTTCAAAAAGAAACTTCAGGAGCAAGTCTCCGATGCCGTGGCAGCCGACATGGAAGTTGATGTTATTGCAACGATTGATCATAATGTTGCAAGCGGAATTGTGCGGACAGCACGCGAAACCATGGCTGACATTGTTATTATGGGATGGCCGGGGAAAGTAGGATTGTTAGAAAAGTTGGTGGGTGACAAAGTTGATTTGATTATTAAGAATGTTGATAAAAACTTGTTTATTTGTCATTTAGAGAAAAAAATGATTTCACACAAGCGCATTGTGGTGGTTTCTCCACCGCTTGCCGAAAAAGAATTGGGGTTTAATGTGTGGGTAAACAAGATAGTTCAACTTTCAAAAGAATTGACATTGCCGGTTATTCATATTGGTCATCCCGAAACGCAAAAACTAATTGCAAGTCAAAAAAAGCTGAAAGCTAATTTCACTTTCAAGGCTTTTGAAGACTGGAGCGATCCGATGGCATGCGGTGACGAAATAAAAGAAGACGATATTTTTATACTTATTTCGGCACATCAGGGATATGTTTCTCACATATCTGTTTTGGATAATATGCCCACACGTATGGAAAGAAGATTTCCCGAAGTGAGCAGAATTGTAATTTTTCCCAAACGATATACCATAGATATGTTGGTGGAGAGTGATGATTATATATTTATTCCGTAATTTTTTGAGGTATGAGGTGTGAGGTGTGAGGTATTGAGATGTGGGATATGTTGTGTGAGATTTCTACGAGATGTGGTGATTAATTGATTTGTGGATGTGAGGATGTGAGGTAAGATATAAATGATAAGTAGAATCGAACATCTAATTTCCAATCCCTAACCTGGACAAGCCAGAAGAGATTGAAATGATTGAAAAGATTGATTAGGATCCGAAATCAATCTACATCAATCCTATCAATCTAATATTCAATCTTGTTAGTGGAAAGGAATATTTTGCCCAAAACAACACGAATATTATTCGTAAGACACTAATCCCTAATCTCGACCTCCTAATCTCCAATCCTGATTTCTGAATCTCGAGTTCCGATTTCCGAATCTCGAGTTCCAAGTTCCGAGTCCCGAACTCCGAGTTCCGATTATAAAACATATTTATTATGAAGTTTAAATTTTTTGTTCAACCTGTTCTATTGTTTTTCATTAGTCTCTTGTTGTTTGCCTGCGGCACATCAAAAAAATCTTTAGTACAAACGCCGGAGCTTTACCCCAAGCGTGAGTTCCGAGGTGCATGGATTCATACTGTCGGTCAATCCCGCTACCAGCAAATGAATAGTGCAGCAATGAAACACTACATCACTGAAATGGTAAGGAAATTGGACAATGCGGGTATCAATGCGGTAATTTT
>JAQVGF010000110.1 GCA_028696875.1 Dysgonamonadaceae bacterium | reverse complement strand
AAAAACGAAATAACAAAAAAAGATCAAAACCCCATCGCAACTTACGATTTTGATTTTTTATCTACATTCATGGCAATTCTTCTTACAAATAAACTAAATTTGTATCTTAATAAGAACATACATGGCAGATTCAATTAAACATGAGTGCGGAATTGCATTAATCCGATTATTAAAACCGCTCTCATACTATCAAAAAAAATACGGAAGTTGGCAATATGGGTTGCATAAACTCTATTTGTTGATGGAAAAACAGCACAATCGCGGACAAGAGGGTGCAGGATTGGCAACTGTGAAGTTGGATCCATCACCCGGCAGCGAGTTTATTTTTCGTGAACGCGCACTTGGCTCCGGAGCTATTTCTGAGATTTTTGCTAATGTTCAAAATAAATTAAACCATTTTTCTCCCGAAAAATTGCAAGATGTTGATTTCGCAAAGAAGAATGCACCTTACGCCGGAGAGCTTTTTTTGGGACATCTCCGCTATAGCACAACCGGGCGAACTTCCATGTCGTATATACATCCATTTTTGAGAAGAAACAATTGGGCATCTCGTAATCTGGCAATAGCCGGTAACTTTAATATGACTAACGTGGAAGAGATGTTTCAGCATCTTTTGTCCGAGGGGCAGCATCCGCGCGATTATGCCGATACGTTTGTAATTCTTGAGTTGTTGGGTCACTATCTGGACAGAGAGGTGCAATACCAATACGATAAATTTAAAGACGCCTACAACAATGGCCATGCATTGACCCGTAAGATAGAGGAGGAACTCGATATCCCTTTTCTTTTGAAACGAGCAGCCAAACTCTGGGATGGTGGTTACGTATTAAGTGGATTAATTGGCTCTGGCGATGCTTTTACGATGCGCGATCCGTGGGGTATTAGAACCGCATTTTATTATCAAGATGATGAAGTGGCAGTGGTTGCTTCGGAAAGACCGGTAATACAAACGGCTTTCAACTTAAAGAAAGACGATATAAAAGAATTGCAGCCCGGTGAGGCATTGGTATTGAAAAAGAATGGCACCTCTTATCTTTCTCAAATAATAGAACCCAAAAAAGTGACTCCTTGCTCGTTTGAGCGCATCTATTTTTCACGCGGATCGGATTATGATATCTATCGGGAACGAAAAAAATTGGGCGAACTATTGATTCCAAATATTGTTGAGATGATTAATCATGATTTCGATAACACTGTTTTTTCATTCATTCCCAATACCGCAGAGGTTGCTTATTTGGGAATGTTGGAAGGATTAGAAAATCATTTTAATCATGAAAAGGCATTGCTTATTTCGGAAAAAAGGAGATCTTTGTCTAAGGAGGAAATCGAATCAATTTTATCTAAGCGTGTCAGATCGGAAAAGGTTGCCGTAAAAGATATAAAGTTACGGACATTTATTGCTCAAGGCAATACACGAGACGATTTGGCAGCACACGTTTATGACATTACCTATGGATCGTTGCGCCGAGGAAAAGATACGTTGGTTATTATTGATGATAGCATTGTTCGTGGTACAACGCTTAAGCAGAGTATTATTAAAATATTAGACAGACTCGATCCTTTGAGAATAGTAGTTGTATCGTCTTCACCACAAATTAGATATCCCGATTGTTACGGTATCGATATGTCGAAAATGAGTGATTTTATTGCTTTTAAAGCAGCAATGGAGTTGTTGAAAACCGAAGACAAACAACACATCATTGATGAGGTTTATCGAAAATCTGTTGAACAAAAGAACAAGAGACCTGATGAGATGGTTAATTATGTAAAGGAAATATATGATCAGTTTTCCGATCAACAAGTTGCAGATAAAATTGCAGAAATGCTCACTCCAAAAGGAACAAAAGCTAAAGTAAAAATTGTTTTTCAAACAATTGAAGATCTTCACAAAGCTTGTCCTAATCACAAAGGAGATTGGTATTTTTCAGGCAATTATCCCACTCCCGGTGGAAACAGAGTGGTAAACAATGCATTTATCAATTACATAGAAGGTTCGGAAAATAAAACGTACCAATTTAAACTAACATTTTAAACATGCCAACGATTGAGCGCATAATCATATTAGAAGATATTGATCCTGTTGTATTTTTTGGAACAAACAATGGCAACCTGCATCTGTTGAAAACACTCTATCCAAAAATAAGAATTGTAGCGCGCGGGAATGTTATTAAAGTTGTTGGCGATGAAAAAGAGTTAGCAAATTTCGAAAAAAAGATTCGAGAATTAGAAAAATTCAGCATCGAAACCAATAAGTTGCTTGAAGAAGATGTTTTAGATATCGTAAAGGGTAAATTACCTGAAAGTGTCAATCAGCAAAACTTAATTATCTATGGACTCAATGGAAAACCCATTTTAGCCCGCACCGAGAATCAACAGAAGTTGGTAGAGCAATTCGATAAGAACGATATGGTTTTTGCTATCGGTCCGGCAGGTTCAGGTAAAACATACACTGCCATTGCTCTGGCAGTGAGAGCTCTTAAAAACAGAGAAGTCAGAAAAATTGTCTTAAGCCGTCCGGCTGTTGAGGCAGGAGAAAAATTGGGGTTTCTTCCCGGAGACATGAAAGAAAAGATAGATCCTTATCTGCAACCACTTTACGATGCATTGGAGGATATGCTTCCTCCTTTCAAATTGAAGGAATATTTGGAAACCAAAGTTATTCAGATTGCTCCACTTGCTTTTATGCGTGGACGGACGCTGAGCGATGCGATTATTATTTTGGACGAAGCACAAAACACATCGAAAGCTCAAATAAAAATGTTTTTAACCCGAATGGGGATGAATGCTAAAATGATTGTTACAGGCGATATCACACAAATTGATTTACCATCGTATCAACAATCAGGATTGATACACGCACTAATTGTTCTCAACAATGTGAAAGGAGTGGGCAAAGTGGAATTCAACAAAAAAGATATTGTGCGTCATAAACTTGTGCAAAGAATTGTGGAAGCTTACGAAAAAAGCGAAGCCAAAAAGTCGGATAATTCCTCAACTATAGATCATCCAAAAAAACAATCCTAAAAACGATAATATGAGCAATACTTTACTATCAACCAATTATAAATTTCCGAATCAAACAAAAGTATATAAAGGAAAAGTCCGTGATGTATATACCATTGGCGATGATACATTGATTATGATTGCAACCGATAGGATCTCTGCATTTGATGTTGTTCTACCTAAAGGAATTCCATTTAAAGGACAAGTGTTGAATCAAATAGCTGCCAAGTTTCTGGATGCAACTGCAGATATTGTTCCCAACTGGAAACAAGCAACTCCACATCCGTTAGTTACCGCCGGGATACGATGCGAGCCTTATATGGTGGAAATGATTGTACGGGGATATCTAACAGGAAGTGCCTGGAGAGAGTATAAAAAAGGAGTCCGCTCCATTTGTGGTGTGCCTTTGCCGGAAGGAATGAAGGAGAACGAAAAATTTCCATCGCCCATACTCACCCCTACTACAAAAGCTGACCAAGGACACGATGAAAATATTTCGCGTGAAGAGATAATTGAGCAAGGTTTGGTAAGCAAAAAGGAATATGAAAAGTTGGAAAAATATGCCTTGGCACTTTTTGAAAGAGGTACAAAAATAGCGGATGAAAAGGGATTGATTTTAGTGGATACCAAATATGAATTTGGGAAACACAACGGTGAAATTTATCTTATCGATGAAATTCACACGCCTGACTCTTCTCGCTATTTTTATAAAAAAGGCTACCAAGAACGTTTTGAAAAAGGAGAAGAGCAACGCCAACTCTCAAAGGAATTTGTGAGAAAATGGCTGATGGACAATGGTTTTCAAGGAAAAGAGGGTCAGCAAATACCCGAAATGACAGAGGATTACTGCAACGAAGTTTCAGAAAGATACATTGAGCTGTATGAGATAATTACAGGTGATAAATTTATAAAAACCGATACGCAAAATTTGGCCGGAAGTATCGAAGAAAAAATCATTCAATATTTGAAAAAGTGAGTTACAAATCAGAAAAAGTGATACCCTACGATTCGGATGAATCAAAAAAAACACAAGTAGAGCATATGTTTGATGCAATCGCTTCGCGATACGATGCATTAAACAGTCTGCTATCGTTGGGGTTGGATATGAGATGGCGAAAAAAAGCGCTTAAAAAATTGAGAGGTTATAATACTGATAACCTTTTAGATATTGCGACGGGCACCGGCGATTTTGCAATTTTAGCACAAAAAATATTACATCCTAATGCAATTGTTGGAGTTGATATATCTGACGGAATGATGGATGTAGGTCGCAAAAAGATAAAGGATCTTGGTTTAGAAAACGTTATCTCTTTTCAAAATCAAGATTGTGCAGATATGAGTTTTGATAACGAGAGTTTCGATGCTGCAATGGCATCTTTCGGAGTGCGAAACTTTGAGGATATTGATGCCTGTTTTCAAGAAATTTTACGAGTTTTGAATCCCGGCGGTGTTTTTATGTTTATTGAATTAACCACTCCCAAATATCAACCCTTCAAATTTTTTTATAATATCTACTCAAAGAGTTTTATCCCTTTTGTAACCCGACTTCTATCGCACGATAAAAGCGCTTACGGATATTTGCCTCAGTCTATTAAAGCTTGCCCCCAAGGTGAGGAAATGGTAGGTATTTTAAAGAAGAATGGTTTTTCAAGCGTGAAAAAATGGAGTGTCACAATAGGTGTTTGTACCATATATTTAGCAAAAAAAGCAGAAAAATAGAATGGAAACGTATGGTCTTATTGGTTTCCCTTTGAAACACTCATTTTCATCGAAATTTTTCAACAAAAAATTTAAAGAGGAAAAGATAGATGCCGAATATTTGAATTTTGAAATAGAACACATTTTTGATCTTCGCAAAATTCTTCTCTTCAATCCACACTTAAAAGGATTGAATGTGACCATACCTTACAAAGAAGCAGTAATTACTTTTCTGGACGATATCTCGCCTGTAGCTAAAGAAATTGGCGCTGTCAATGTTATTAAAATAGAGCGCAGCTTTGGAGATACCTACGGCTACAAACTGATTGGCTACAATACCGACTATATCGGCTTTAAGGAATCAATTTCTCCTCTCATTAATCCGAAATATCACCAAAGTGCATTGGTACTGGGAACCGGCGGTGCATCCAAAGCCATTTGTAAAGCATTGGATGCATTAGCAATCAAGTGGAGCTATGTTTCGCGACAAGCGAAAGAGAACAGTTATACCTACGAAATGCTTACTCCGGAAGTTATTACCGAAAACAACATCATTATTAACACCACTCCGTTGGGAACTTTTCCAAGTGTGGAAAATTATCCGCAACTTCCTTATTCTTCGCTTACTCCGCATCATCTGTTGTATGATTTGGTGTACAATCCTTCCGAAACAGTTTTTTTGAAAAAAGGGAAAGAGATGGGAGCAACCGTTAAAAATGGTGCGGAAATGTTGAAGTTGCAGGCGTTGGCGGCATGGGAAATTTGGATGGAATAATTATATAATCGGAACTCGAAACTCGAAACTCGGTATTCGAATCCCGAATCTCGAGTCTCGAATCCCGACTTACTACTTACCACTATGACTACTCTTTCACAAAAAGAACTTGACAATCGAATCGTAAAGATTCAACAACATATTGAGTATGAAAATGCAGATGCATGCATCATTTCATCAACCGTAAATCTATATTATCTGAACGGGTTTGTTTTTGATGGATATATGTTTATTTTTTCGGATCGAGAACCGATACTTTTTGTAAGGCGACCTGTAAATATCGACGCCGAAAATGTTCTGTTTATTTATAAGCCGGAGCAAATTCCGGAACTCCTTGCGAAACATAACTTAACTGTGCCAAAGCGGATTTTATTGGAAAACGATGTTTTGTCGTACAACAGTGTCAGCCGTTTCCAAAAAGCACTGAATATGCCTGAGATGAAAAACGTTTCGGGTTTTATGCGCGAAATGCGCACTGTTAAGTCAGAATCTGAATTGATGCAGATTCGTAAATCTGCTGTGAGTCATGCCAAAGTTTACGAGCAAATCCCTTCGCTCTACCGTTTGGGAATGACCGATTTAGAACTTCAAATTGAGATTGAATATGTGATGCGAAAACAAGGTTCCATCGGTACTTTTCGCTCATTTGGCGAAAATATGGATATTTATATGGGCAACTTGCTTGCCGGTGATAATGCACAAGAAGCTTCTCCCTTTGATTTTGCGCTGGGTGGAAAAGGTATCGATCCGCTTCTTCCACTTGGCTCTGCCAACAAAATTTTGAAGTCCGGCACAAGCATCATGATTGACATGGCAGGCAACTACACACCGTATATAAGCGATATGACACGAACCTTTTCTGTTGGTGAAATTCCGGATGAAGCACATCGGGCACATCAATTATCTATTGATATACACAACGAAATTATTTCTTTTGCAAAAGAAGGTATTGCTTGTAGCGATATTTATGAGCGAGCAATGAAAATGGTTGTCAACAACAAAATGGAAAATTATTTTATGGGAACTACCCAACAAGCTAAATTTATTGGTCATGGCTTAGGGTTGGAAATAAACGAACCCCCAGTGTTTGCACCTCGCTCAAGAGAGATATTGCAAAAGAACATGGCAATTGCCCTGGAACCGAAATTTGTTTTGCCCGGCATTGGTGCTGTAGGAATGGAAAACACCTATTTTGTTACAGAAAAGGGGTTAGATAAGGTTACTATTTGTGAGGAGGATATTGTGGTGTTGGGGTGATGCGGGAGTCGGAACTCGGGACTTGGAAATTGGAAATTGGTGTTAGATATTAAAAATTGATTTTACTCCGATAATTCTACTACTAAGTCCCTCATGGCATTCAACCGAACATCAAATATAACAACTTAATAATTAGAGGTTTACGCCCTCTTAGAGCTTTATGTTGCTCAATATTCCGATACATAGGGCGTTGCCCTATGCTATTGTCTTGACGCTCTTATTTTCAGAGCTATGAGTACAAACTGAAATTTTGATAATATACCCACATCTTTGAAAAAGCATAAAAGATATAGGGCAACGCCCTATTAGAACTTAGCACAGGGCAACGCCCTGTGTACATGCACGTTACTGGCACAAGAGCTCTGTAAGAGCGAAAGATTATTCGCTCGTGCGCTTTTGTAAAGCGTGTGTCGCATTAGCGAGCTTTTTCTTCAATAATTTATTTTCTGCTTCGCAGCACACCGATTTGGAAATCGGCGCGAGCGGGGAAAATTACTGTTTGTGAGGAGGGTATCGTGGTGTTAGAGTAATGTGTGACTTGGAAGTCGGGATTCAGCTTTCTGTAAATAAAATTGCTTTTTCTTGTAACCTATTTGCAAGTAGTATTGTCCAATGTATGTAAACA
>JAQVGF010000109.1 GCA_028696875.1 Dysgonamonadaceae bacterium | reverse complement strand
AAGTTTCGATGACTACTACAATGTGTATATGCCAAGTAACATTCACTTATGGGGTTTGTACAGAAAAGGTGAGATTAATAAAGATGAGTTGATAGTAGAACGTTTTTTGGCTCCGGTGCGTGAATTTGGTATTGATGACTCTAATTATGCAAAAAAATTGAGTGATGATTTTCTGGAACGTACTACATACAAAACTAAGCTGATAGACGGTAGTTTGGAGCTTTTAGAATATCTAAAACCCAAATACAACATGCATATTCTTTCGAATGGATTTAGAGAAGTGCAGTATAAAAAAATTGAAAACTCGGGTTTGAAACCATATTTCGATAAAATTATTTTATCGGATGATGCGGGAATAAATAAACCTCATATAGATTTTTTCAATTATGCATTAGAGAAAACCAACGCAACGCGATCAGAAACAATAATGATAGGCGATAGTTGGGATGCAGATATATTAGGAGCATACAACAGCAATATTCACCAATTGTGGTTTAATCCGGAAGAGTTGAAACCAAGCGGGTTTGAGCCGACTTATTCGGTGAAATCTTTATGGGAGATAAAGGGAATTTTGTAGCTGCTTCATTAGTAATTACGAATTACGAATTACTAATTATGGGTAGTTGTTTAATTTATTTACAAAGTCGTAGCGATTTTATTTATGTAATTCTATTTTATCAATATTATGTTCATGATAAACTTTTTTTCGTTGTTCTCTGGATTGAGGTAATAATTTTCATAATTTCTTCAATATCTTTCAGTAGACTTTCTGATTCTTCTCTTTTTAGATAATTGGTATCAGTAAGAAGTCTTATCCAATAATGAGATTCTCTTGCTTCTTTATATGCAATCGTCATCTTTGATAAGAAATCTTTCTTACTTTGTCCACCGATAGCCTCTTCCACATTTGCACCAATAGACGTACCACTGCGTAAAAGTTGTTTGCATAATACAAATTCAGTTTTATGTCGCACAAGATATTCATGCAGCCTGACAACTCTTATAGCAAAAGCATATGATTTCTCTTGTATAATATTATTATCCTTCATGGACATTGGTAATTAGTAATTTGTAATTAGTCATTCATTGCTAACTTCTCCTCAACGGCATCGTCATACACCTCGCTCCACCACCACCACGCGGTAGTTCTGATCCATCAATAGTTATCACACATTTTCCGGAACTATTCAAATCGTATTTGTCGTTTATTACATCCCAAGCGGAAGTGATTTCAAAACCATTTTTGCTCAACTCTTCCAGCGTGTGAACATTGCGTGCATACGACATCACTTTGCCGGGAGCAATTGACAAAAAGTTAGCACCACTGTGCCATTGTTCTCTTTCTTGATCCCATTCGTCTGCATTCCCACCACATATAATAGGTCTTATATCAACGTCAAGGTTTTTCAGTGCAGTTATTATGTTTGTTACTGTTGATATTTTAGAAACCTTTCCATTGTCTATTTGAATATGTACCGTTTTGTACGGGTTATTTTCAAGTATCAAAGGTTTATAAACCATTGCAATGTTGGTATCTAGCAAAGTAAAAATCATATCCAAGTGGATAAATGATTCGGGAGAATGTGGAAGTTGCTGAACGATGATATGTTTTCTTCCCGATTTGTTTGTGCATAAATTTGCAATCAGGCTATCAATTGCTTGGCTGCTCGTGCGTGTCCCGTTACCAATAAGTAGAATATCCTCGTTTACAATCAACACATCGCCGCCCTCTATATGTGTCGGCAACGACTTATCCCCAACGAAGTTGTTTGCATTTATTATTTTAGCATCAAAAAACATGCCGCTACTAAAAATTGCATCAATGATGTAACTTTCTCTCGCTCGAACCTTGTTTGCCATATTGCACACCAATAAATTGTTGCCAATTGCAACACCCGGGTCACGCGTGAAATAGAAATTATATAAAGGAAATAAAGCATAAAAATCATCTTTCAAGAATTCAGTTAGCGATTCTATTTTTGCGGGCAATCCTTCTATCAGTACACGAGCAAGTTCTATAGCCGGAAGCTGCATCAAGAAATCAAAATAGCTCATTGCATTTTCAGTCATGCATATTTTTCGCACAAGCAATTCTTTCTGAACGTCGTCTTTCAGCAGCTCAGTTAGCAGTTTTTGTATTTCAAAAACTTCAGAATGTTTGTTCAGCACACCATACAATTGTTCGTACTCCTTTTGTGCTATCGAAAGATTCAATATATCACTATAAAGCGCACGCTGCGCATTTTTGGGAGTCATATTTTCTACTTCTGCTCCGGGATAGTGAAGCAATACGGCTTCCAATTTACCTATTTCGGATTGGACGTTTAAGGTTGTTTTTTGATTGGACATGATATTTATATTAGATTTGTAAGTGTGGCAAAAATACGAAAAAAACGGTAAGTGGAGGTGTTTATTGTGAGGATAAAAAAATTTAAAGTGCATAATTTGCGTTTTTTGATGATAGATGTACGCAATTAGAAAACGGAATAATATTTTTATGCCTATGTTTGTAATAATAAACTTAGAATACATAATCTATATAACATCTTTAGTAATGACAACAAGAAGAGATTTTATCAAAAATGTAGCAATAGGAACCGCTGCAGTATCTATGGGAGGCGCATTGCCCAGTTTTAGTGCAAAAAGTTATAAAAACATTGTAGGTGCAAACGATCGTATTCGTTTGGCAGCTATTGGTGTAAATGCGCGCGGGATGGCACTGGCAAGTGGTTTTGCAAGAGAAAAAGGTTGCGAAATTAGCCACGTTTGTGACGTTGATAGTCGCGCAATAGCTAAATGTGTAAAAGCTGTAGAAGGAATTGCCGGCAACAGACCAAATGAAGAAAAAGATATTAGAAAATTGCTTGAATCGAAAGATTTTGATGGTGTTATAATTGCGACACCTGAACATTGGCATGCTCCAGGTGCATTAATGGCTCTAAAAGCCGGCAAGCATGTTTATCTGGAAAAACCGACTGCTCATAATCCTGCTGAAAATGAAATATTGATGCAGGCAGTGCCAAAATATAAACGTATCCTACAAACCGGAATGCAGCGTAGATCGTGGCCTAACGTAATAAAAGCTATTCAAGAAGTAAAAGATGGTACAATTGGTGAAGTTTATTTTGGAAAAGCATGGTATGCTAATAATCGTCCTTCAATTGGTACTGGAAATGTTGCACCAGTCCCCGAATGGTTAGATTGGGATTTGTGGCAAGGACCTGCACCAAGAGTTGGACCATACAAAGATAACTATTTACACTACAACTGGCATTGGTTTTATGACTGGGGTACAGGAGAATCGGGGAATAACGCTGTGCATTTTATGGATATTATTCGTTGGGGAATGGATTTATCATTTCCAACAGAAGTTAGTTCCACTGGTGGTCGCTATTGGTACAAAGACGACTGGCAATTCCCGGATACACAGGTTGTGAATTTTGAGTTTGATGGCGGTAAAATGATTTCTTGGGAAGGACGCAGTTGCAATGGTCGTAATATTGAAGACTCAAGTGTAGGAGGAGCATTTTATGGCGAAAAGGGAACAATAGTTATAGCAGGCGGAAATACTTACAAAATATATGATTTACAAAATAAGCTTATTAAGGATGTGAAAAGTGACATAGTGTTTAAGGAAGGCGACACATTGAATCCTAGTCAACAGTTAGATTCATTTCACTTTAGCAACTTCTTGGATGGTATCAGAAAGAGCACACCTTTAGCAGCCGATATCAACGTCGGAGCTATCAGTACAACATTAGCGCTATTGGGGAATATTGCACAACGAACCAACAGCACGCTAAAAACTAATTCAACAAATGGACATATCATTAAAAACAAAGATGCTCAAAAGCTATGGAGTAGGAGATATGCGAAAGGGTGGGAGATGAAATTGTAGTATAAGCTTTTTGTACTCTTTTTGAGTTAGTAATGTAAGTTGGAGAGAGGTTGAAGCGTGAGAATGCTTTTAAAGTCTCTTTTTTGGGATAGATAATATATGTTGTTGTACATTAAATAACATATTATTACAAAAAGAATAGTTTTAACAATCATTTGAGTCTGGTATTGCGAAAAGATATCTTCAAAAAGCGTTTGTTTTCTATAACAATAATTGTCATCTATTTCAACCACCATTCAAAAAACGAACACAAAACTTCATTCGATTCCTCATTAGGAGAATGCTCAACCCTATTAGTCATCGCAACTCTATTATTATATCCTAAAAGCTTATTTACTGCAATTGAATGGTTCAATGCTGTCCACCTTTCAATGGGATCACTTGATCCACCGGACACAAGGAAAGGTCGTGGAGCCATAAGAGCATGTAGTTCGTGTAAATCAAGATTCATTTCTAATAACTGAGAATAAAGTCCATTGTCTCCAGAGCTTGTTTTGCTCCATGTTTTCTTCCATGGAGGAGGGTAGTAACCCAAATACCAAGGCTCCCAATAATTTACACCAGCTCCTTTTGTTTCATCAAACACAATACCTGGATCGGACCATGCAGCGCATGCAAACTTATCATATAAGCACGAAGCAAACATTGCCCATTTGCCTCCATAAGAATGTCCTGTTATTCCGATACGAGTGGAATCTACGTCTTCAATTTTCGCTAAAACTTCCCAGGCATTGGTGGCGGCATATGCCAAAGCAGATAGAGGTTGTATGGTTGCATTGTCAATATTAGGATAATAGATTGAATAGGTTTTATCTTTTGTAGTTTGTGTTGTTCCAAGAGATAAAGTGACAAAGCCTCTTTTGGTAAATTGATAAGCAAAGTCTCTATTCGGTTTGTTACTCAGTCCAATAGCTGTTTCCGGCTCATAAAAAACAGTTATTACTGCCGGTTTTTTCCCTTTTGTATTCGGGATAAGCAGATAGCCCTCGGTTTGTTGGTTTGGTGTCCAGTAAAACCGAACAGTATATTGAGTGAAATCTTCTCGATAAACAGAGTCTATAATTTCTAAATGTTGATCAGTCATTATTGGCGGCCACTCACCCATCAAATCCATCCATGTAGAACGAATTTCAGATCGTCTTTCCTGCCAATCTTTTTCTGTTTTAACCGTATCACCATTATAAAATAGGAGGGGGGAACGATAACTTCCATACGTATTCTTATATTCTGCAGGAGGCTCAAAATAAGGAGCTATTTTTCCCCATACCGCTTTATTATCTATTTTCTTTGGATTAATCGGTTTTATTCCGACACAATTAATCAGGAGTAATCCTAACGAAATAGATATGAGGAGGTGTAAATGTTTCATTTTTGTCTGCAATTTTCTAATATTTCCCACATTTCATTGCTTACACTTACGGCATTGTTTTTTGCTTTTGAATTTATACGGCTCAGTTCACTAGTAGCATCAAAACGATTGAGCATTCTATGAAGTCGTTCCAATTCTATAACAATATTATTCCACACTAAATTTGATTGTTCTTTTGGAGCGCCAACGATTATCAAATCCAGTCGTGTTCCCATAATAGAGGGAATAGAACCATGAAATGTTGAAATTGGGTCGTAATATTGTGAACTAAATGGTGTCATTAGTTTTCCTTAGCAATATTTACCGCAGTCGTGATTATGTAATACTTTGCCAAAGTATTAGAAACTTCCCATTCAGGCAAATTTTGGTTTACCAAAAAATCAAAAAAGCTTTGAGCTACATTTTGAAAATGGGCTTCGTGTCCTCTCTTTTCTTCATCAGGAATATTTATCAAATATTCTCCTGTGTTTGAATTAGAGGGCTTTAGGGAAACTGTTGGGAAATCTTTTTTTATTTCCTCTATTGCTTCGCGCAAGTGAGATTCAAACTCATCTTTGTTCAGATCTGCTGCTTTTTCAACATACAATTGCTTAGTGAAATTGGTAGATTTGTTTTGAATAGTTTTAAGCGAAGCTTTTGTTCCTTTCATTGTTGCACTAAAAGTGTCACCACTTCCTTCAGGTGCTTTGTAGTTCCAAATCACTTTTAGTCCGACATTTACATCTTTTACTTTATAGTTAATTGTACCGTTTGCATACACCTTTAGCTTACCGTCTTTAACGTATTTTTCTAAATAATTGGGAAAAGTGTCTACATTTGTCGATTTTGTAAAGTCGTCCAAACTTAATTCTGTTGGCCAATGCGTAGCAGAGATTATTTCAACATCCTCTTTGTAATTGATCACCTCTTCCGGAAAGCTTTTCCAATGCGTTAAGTCGATTAAATGCGTAGTTACATCGGCAATTCCTTCTCCTTGTTGCTCTACATCATAATACCATGCTGGCCTAATCAAAGTTTTGCCTGAAACTTCTTTGTAGAAATGATGTACACTCTCCATCGAAATGGCAGGATCGCTTTCTGTTCCTGTTTGCAACTCTCCAAATAGGTCTTTGTTGTTTATGAGTTTCTGCTCAATGATATTGAGTACATCATATCTTTCGGTCATCATATCGTAAAGCATTACGTTGTTTGCTTGTGCAGTGTCATATGCTTGCTTTAATAACTCAAAGCTGTCTTTGTTGATTGCCATTGGTTTATCCGACAATACATTGAACCCTGCTGCAACGGATTCGAAAATATAACGAGTCTTTTCTTTATTGTTTCCTGCCAATACAACTACATTACCTACTTTGTCTTCAAGCATTTTTTCTAAGAAGTCATCACCACGGTACACAACTTCTTGCCATTGCGTTGGATTTTCCTCCCGATTGTTGTATGA
This sequence comes from Dysgonamonadaceae bacterium, assembly GCA_028696875.1. Classification (GTDB taxonomy): domain Bacteria; phylum Bacteroidota; class Bacteroidia; order Bacteroidales; family Dysgonomonadaceae; genus UBA2632. Next base: position 669 of record JAQVGF010000109.1, on the reverse strand, counting down.
CTCAACTCGTGCTATGTATTGGTTTAACTCACTTCCTTCTTGGGCGTAAACATATACAGAATCGTTTATTTGATCCAGTTTGTTTTTTTGCAACAAATCGGCATGGAAATGTCCAGGTGCTAAAACTATTAGTTTCACTTCACCTTTTTCGCCCGTAAAACTGTTTATGGGAGTTTCTTTTTTATCGGCTTGTTTGCAACTAAAAAGCAGTAAGAATAGAAAAGCAATATTTAGATATTTCATTGGGTGATATATTTTAAAAAAGTTTTGGTCATACGTAAAAAAGATGTATTTGCCCATTGTCTTTAAAAACTTGATATCTATCTTTTTTAGCTAAAGCAACTCACACATTAGTAAAAGTGCACGAGCAAATTACAGTTTTCTTTTATACTTGTTATGTTGAACGAAGTGAAACATCCCCTAATTCTTTGTACGAACAGATTCCTCACATGCTTTACCAATGACTTAACTTTGTATCGCTCTGTTAAACAGTCACTTCCGATTTTAATCATTCTATTGACTCTGTATTTCGGAATCATGCTCAGCAGCAGGTATAAAACACTATGCGTACCTATACCGTATACCACATCATCACATTACCGCATACTCACACCAAATTCTCTTTGCGTTCTTAGTTTCTTTGCGAGAGAAAAATCAAACACCTGATTC
>JAQVGF010000108.1 GCA_028696875.1 Dysgonamonadaceae bacterium | reverse complement strand
GATGGAGAACATCGTTGGTGGAACGTTTCGTCGCTGTCAAAATACATTGAGGGAATAAACAGTGGCAACCCTGTGATTGAAAAAGAGGATATTGATGCTTCAAAACAGTACAATGAATTTTTAATAACCGGATTGCGCACCATGTGGGGGATAAACTTAGAGGAGTTGAAAAACAGATTTGGGGACGAAAAATTAGATTACTTTTTCAAAAATGCTCAAAAATATTTCGACCTTAACTATCTAATTAGAAAAGATAATACGATTACGCTTTCGCATAAAGGGATATTTATTTCGGACGGGATTATAAGTGATTTGATGATTGTGTAGATGAAAAGTAATCAGTGAACAGTAATCAGTGAACAGTAAGTAATAAATGACAAGTTGCAAATCATCAACTTTTTTGTCATTCCGACCAGCGGGAGGAATCTCTTGAAGATTCAACAAATATATTGATGAGATACTTCACTGCGTTCAGTATGACAGGTTCTCCATCACCACATCATCACATCTACCAAAAACTAATTATTCAAATTAACCGAAATCCCTAACTTAAACAACATCGGATTAACCGGATAGTCGGGCAAAGAAAAATAGTTGGGTTTCATAACATAGTCTGCAATGTTGTAAAACATTAAGAAAAACCTGGTTTGTTTCAAATGCATGTTGAGATAACCGGTAACAATCGGGTAATTCCCAATTTCTTTTACTCGTTGGTTGTAGAACTGTAAGAGAGCCGGCTCGTATCCGGGAGCGTAATATTTTGTGTGATAGTGTGCATCCAAACCCAGTTGAATAGTGAGCTCGTTCACTATTTTAGTTTTCAAAAAAATATTTGAGTAAGCACTCAACTGGGGAACGGGTATTACCTCTTCGTTGGTCGAAGTTTGATATACCACAGAGTTGTTCCAATTGAATATTCCGGCTTTTAGGTTTTGATCAATTCGTGCAGAAACCACTTGAATATTGTCTCCTTCCTGATTAGGGAGTTTGTTTTTATCGAAAAAGATAAAGTTTTGAATATTTTCAACACCGGCGCTCAACGTTGTGTTAGTAATCGGAAAAAACAACTTTCCACCCACATAAACACGACGTATATCGCTAAAATCGTTGTTCCACCAAAAGTACTTTGAGTGGTATTGTTGTTCCAAGAATTTTGGTTTTATGTTTTTGATATATGCTTGTCCGGTCAAAGTCGTCAATCTTCCTGCAATTTTTACAGAAGTTTCAACATCTGCTTCGGCCTTGAATTCTCCCAGGTTTGCACCTAAAACTCCTAAATCGGCACGTGCATTGAAACGAAGAAAATCTCCTTGTTGTTTGCTTAAGATTCCACCAATGGTAGTAGCCTGTTCTTTGTATTGATAGCGCCCATCTCCAATTGTGTCAAGCAAATCAAAGTTTCTTGTTTCGTGCTCCACAAAAACCGTAAGTCCAAACTTTACCCAATCTCTAAAGCCTTCACGCATAGAAAGCGCTGCTGTGTTTTTGAAAGTGCTATATCGAGTGCTATCATCTACGGCCGACGGGTAGTAATTATTTCTATAGAGTGTGTCAATTGCGTACGCTGCATTTCCATCGGGAAGTGTTACACGAGCAGTGTCGTACGATAGGAATCGCCTTTCCTGTTGTTTGTAGCGCGTGGTGAATATTAAACTTGCAACCGGAACAAACTTTTTATTCTCTGGAACGAGGCTTGGTTCGTTGTACCCTAAATTATATCGAGCCGAAAGATAGAATTGATTTGTTTTCATCCTATTCCATGTGTTCCGCATTCTTGTAGGAATATCGCGTGAAGAAAAATTTTGCTCAATTAGTTCGGGATTTGTTATAAAAAGGGAATCGGTGATTCCTCCATTTTCAAAATTTGTCATCGATGTTTGCCCAATAAAAGCATGTGCTTCGATGCGGTCGCTTAAATAATTACTGTAAACGGTATAGTTGTTTTGTTTGGCTGCTTGCGATGCGTAAAAACCTTTAGCATTGATAAAATCGAGATCAAACCCGAAGTTAAAATGACGATTGAAGTTCATTGTAAAGCGTGTTTCTAATCGTTCCTCTTTATCAATGTTGCCTCCGGCACTCTGATAATTTATACGAGAGTAAGGTACACGTGTGTTAAAGAACTGTTGATTTTCTACATCTTTGTTGTAAAGATAATATGCATCATAAAAGATAAATTGACTTCGTTCGTCTCTATCGAAAAATAGTTTGGATATGGCAGGAGAACCTAAATTTCCCAAATGTCCCATTACCACAGAATGCCCGTCGGGCAAAGTTGTTTGTTGATAGTTATACAAAACAGTGTCGGGTGTAGCCGTATATCTTTCGCCGGTGCGTTCATCAATTTTCCAAACCGTAAAACGTGGTGGCTCTTTCAATGAATCCGTTTGCTGAGGAGTTGGAACTTGATTCATCTCGTCCATTCTGGCTTCTCTGCGAATTATATCCAGCGAGTCTCTTTCTGTTGTAATAAGGGAAGAATCGGGTACGATGATATGCGGTTGCTGTGCAACCGAAATAAGGGTAAAAAAACCCATCAACCAAAGTATAGCCAGTTTTTCTTTCATCGAATGCAAACTTACATAAAAAAAAGTCATTCATTTCTATCTTATTCTGTTTTTATATCGTTTTTCATAAAATTTAGGGCTTATTCTTATCTTAAAGAAAGTTTTCAGTGTAACGATAATGAAACTTCAACATTTAGTGTCGTTATGAAAAGATTTTTGACAACGGTCTGTTTTTATCACTTGAATTAATAGATTTTTTTTATTTCTTATTGATGCTTTATTTGCATACCTTTGTTTCAATATTAACATCTTTTTTTTATAATAACAAATCTACTATTTATGAAAGAATATCAATTTAAAACATCGGGTAAAACACGTACAGAAAGTGATCTTTTAGGTAAAAAAGAAGTTCCGGTGGAAGCTCTTTTCGGAATCCAAACTTTGCGCTGCATAGAAAATTTTGATATCAGTCGTCAACTTTTGTCAGAGTACCCTCAATTTATAAAAGCGTTGGGTCTGGTGAAGATGGGTGCCATTAAGGCAAACCACGAACTTAAACTTGTAAACGATGAAGTAACAGACGCTATTGTGAGTGCATGTCAGGAACTGATGGATGGAAAACACACCGAGCATTTCCCAATAGATTTGGTACAAGGCGGCGCAGGCACAAGTGTTAATATGAATGCCAATGAAGTTATTGCAAACCGTGCATTAGAAATAATGGGTAAGAACAGAGGCGAATATCAATTTTGTCATCCCAACGATCATGTAAATATGGCGCAATCAACAAACGATGCTTATCCAACAGCTATGCACTTAGGATTGTATATGTTGCACGATGAATTAAAAGCATCGCTGGAAAAATTAATTGAGTCGTTTGAGAAAAAATCAATAGAATTTGCCGATATCATCAAAATGGGGCGTACCCAATTGCAAGATGCTGTACCTATGACTTTGGGGCAGTCGTTTGGCGCTTATATGGATGCCATGAAAAGCGCATTGAAACGCTTGGATCGTGTTTCAAATGAATTTCTGACTATCAACATGGGAGCCACAGCCATTGGAACCGGAATTACTGCAGAACCGGGATATGCAGAGTTATGTACAAAATATATCAAAGATATTTCCGGATGGGACATCAAATTAGCCGAAAATTTAATTGAAGCAACGCACGATACATCGTCAATGGTTGCCTATTCTGCTTCAATGAAAATGGCAGCATTACGTTTATCAAAAATATGCAACGACTTGCGATTAATCGCATCCGGACCAAGAACGGGCTTAGCGGAGATAAAATTGCCTCGTAAACAACCCGGATCGTCCATTATGCCCGGTAAAGTAAATCCTGTTATTCCTGAAGTTGTTAATCAGGTTTGTTTTAAGGTTATTGGAAACGACCTGACTGTTTCTTTTGCTTCAGAAGCTGCACAGCTTGAATTGAATGTGATGGAACCGGTGTTGGTACAAAGCATTATCGAATCGAGCACCTGGTTGACGCGTGCATTCGATACGTTGCGTACCGAATGCATCGACGGAATTATTGCCAACGAAGAACATTGCCGATACATGGTGGAGCACTCCATTGGAATTGTTACTGCACTAAAACCTTTTATTGGCTATGCCAATAGTACCGAAATTGCACAAGAAGCATTGGAAAGTGGTGGAAGTGTTTATCAGTTGGTGTTAGATAAAAAACTACTTACGAAAGAGCAGTTAGATAAGATTTTGGACCCAAAACATATGATTCGTCCATCGAAAGTTGAAATTTAATTTTTTTCAAAAATCTTTTTGCAATTTTATTGTGTCTATTATAAATAAATGCATATCTTTGTCGCTATAATAATTTTAAAATGAAACTAAACAGTCTACATCATCATCATTTTCATACTTGCACTCAGGCGAGCTGAAAATGGTATATGCATAAAGTAGTGTATAATATTTTAAAAACCCGTCTGAATAAAATCAGATGGGTTTTTTTAATTTACAACTGTTTTTATTTAGACACAACGAAAATTCGGAAAATGAAATTAAAAGTAGCAATACAAAAAAGTGGACGATTGAGTGAAAAGTCTCTTGAGCTGTTGAAAGAATGTGGCATAAAAGTATCCAATGGCGACAGAACATTAAAAACAGAAGCAAAAAACTTTCCAATGGAAATACTGTTTTTGCGCGATGATGATATTCCTCAATATGTGGAACAAGGCGTTGCCGATATAGGTATATTGGGTGAAAATGAAGTGATGGAAAAAGAAAAAGATGTTATCACGATAGAGCGTTTAGGTTTTGGAAACTGTCGCCTTTCACTGGCAATTCCTAAAGATGATGTTTATTCGGATCTCTCATATTTTCAAGGCAAAAAAGTAGCCACCAGTTATCCAAAGATATTGCGAAAATTTTTCTTGGAGAAAAATATTGATGCTGGTATTGAAGAAATTGGTGGAAGTGTGGAAATTGCTACAAGCATAGGATTGGCAGATGGCATTTTCGATATTGTAAGCACCGGCAGTACACTTTTAATGAATGGTTTGAAAGAGATAGAAACAGTGTTGAAAAGTGAAGCTGTGTTGATATCCAATAAAAATCTTTCTCCGGAGAAAAGCGAAATATTAGATAAGTTGCTTTTCAGAATTAAGGCGTACAAAAATGGAATAAGTAATAAATACATTGTGTTGAATGCGCCAAACGAATCGTTGGATAAAATATGTGCTCTTATACCGGGGATGCGATTTCCAACAATTTTACCTCTCTCCGGTTCAGATTGGTCAAGTGTTCACTCTGTTGTTGAAGAAGACGATTTTTGGAATGTGATTGATGCACTTAAAAGTTATGGAGCTGAGGGGATATTGGTTATGCCGATTGAAAAAATGATTGTGTAGTCTTTGTCCTTTTATCCTTAAAGACTTAAAGTTAGTTGTTATTCCAAATTAGAGACGTTGTATGCAATGTCTAATTAATACTGTATGAATTTAATAAAAAGATGATTAAAACAATTAGTTACCCCGAAGAAAGTCAATGGACTATGTTAGTGCAACGACCTGCAGTAAAACAAAGCGATTTATTCGAAGTTGCAGAGAATATATTTAAGGATATTCAATTGGACGGAGATAAAGCAGTTTCAAAGTACAGTCAAAAGTTTGATGGTATACATTACAACTTTTCGCCACTTGGTTTAAATATTCTTGAAGAGGCAGAAAATAAACTTACAGATTCGTTGAAAGAGAGTATTAAAAAGGCACATCAAAACATTTATAAATTTCATGCAGCGCAAGCTGAATCGATAAATAAGATTGAAACAACACCCGGAATAACATGTTGGAGAGAAAGCAGAGCCATCGAAAAAATAGGAATCTACATTCCCGGAGGTTCTGCACCTCTTTTTTCAACCGTGCTTATGTTAGGGATTCCTGCATTAATTGCAGGTTGCAAGGAAATCATTCTTTGCACTCCTCCCGATAAAAACGGAGAGATTAATCCGCTCATTTTGTTTGCAGCACACTTAGTTGGAATAACTAAAGTGTATGCCGTTGGCGGCATTCAAGCAATTGCTGCAATGTCTTTGGGAACTGAATCTATCCTGAAAGTGGATAAAATATTTGGTCCGGGCAATCAATATGTTACCGCTGCCAAACAAATTGCACAACTTTATGGAACAGCCATTGATATGCCCGCAGGGCCCAGCGAAGTATTGATAATTGCTGACAAAACCTGCGAACCTGAGTTTGTTGCTGCCGATTTGCTTTCGCAGGCGGAGCATGGTCCGGATAGTCAAGTGATTTTATTGTCTGATAGTAGCAATGTGATTGAGAACGTGAACAGTGCATTAGGCAAACAGTTCGAAGAGTTGTCTCGAAAGGAACTAACCAAGAAAGCTTTGCAAAATAGCAAAGCAATTCTCTTTGAATCAATTGATGAATGTATCGATTTTAGCAATCAGTATGCACCCGAGCATCTGGTTTTGACTATACGCAATGCGGAAGACAAGATTGGAAGAATACAAAATGCCGGATCGGTCTTTTTAGGGAATTATAGCTGTGAGAGTGTTGGCGACTATGCCTCAGGAACCAATCACACATTGCCCACCAATGGATTTGCTCGCTCATATAGTGGAGTTTCATTAGATAGTTTTGTAAAGAAAATAACTTTTCAGTCAGTTTCATCGGAAGGATTGAAAAACATTGGAACAGCAGTAGAAGTGATGGCAGAGGCAGAGCAATTGTTGGCACACAAAAATGCTGTTACTATTCGATTGAATAAAATGAATAAATCATGATAGATATAAAAAAGTTAGTACGAAAGAACATTCTTAATTTGTCGCCTTATTCAAGTGCACGCGATGAGTTTTCGGGAACCGAAGGGGTTTTCCTGGATGCTAACGAAAATCCAAATGGGGATTATAATCGTTATCCCGATCCACATCAGGCGGAGCTTAAAGGTGTACTTGCAAAAGTGAAATCGGTTTCACCCGATAACATTTTCTTAGGGAATGGAAGCGATGAGGTTATCGATTTAATATATCGCACATTTGCCAATCCCGGAAAAGATAAAGTGATTATTTGTCCTCCCACTTACGGAATGTACGAAGTATCGGCAAATATAAACGATGTTGAGATTGTTAATATCCCACTACTTTCGGATTTTCAGTTAGATAAGCAAACCATCTTAAGAACTATTGAGAACGATACAACCATAAAACTTATTTTTATTTGTTCTCCCAATAATCCGACCGGAAATTTAATTGAAGGGATTGAAGAAATTATTGAGAAGTTTGAAGGAATAGTGGTAGTTGATGAAGCATATATCGATTTTAGTCCTGAATCAACCAAAATAAAATCCATTAATCGATACACCAATCTTATTGTTTTACAAACACTGAGTAAAGCTTGGGGATTAGCCGGAGTAAGAGTCGGTTTTGC
>JAQVGF010000107.1 GCA_028696875.1 Dysgonamonadaceae bacterium | reverse complement strand
CGACAATATTTATTTGTGCAATTAGAATCGAAAAAATAAGATATGGCAACAAACCCAAAGCAGGATTTGAAAAAATACGTTTTATAAAGTTTGATGACAGATACATTGTTAGGCTCTTACTGTTGATACAAAACTGATTATATCATATTTTTATTTATAAAAACTAAAAAAATGGAATACGATTGTCTTGCAAAATTTATTAACTTATAACAATGATGTCAACGGATTGTTTAGGAGCCTAACGAAATATATGCGTGATAAGATGAGCGCACAAGAGTACCGATCACCACTGTTTTAAACCCTTTGGATAAGACTTTCTCACAAAATTTATCAAAAATATTGGGCTGAATATAACTCTTCAACGGGTAGTGCTTGCGAGTGGGTTGCAAATATTGCCCAATTGTTAACGATTTACAATTGAAAAGAAATAGATCGTCTCATCAATTCATAGAGCGGCATTCAAACATATTCTCAGACAACCTCCACGGTAACAAATGGTGTTTTATCTATCTAAACAGTCTCATATCCAGCATTCTGAATAACACATAACTCACAGAGAATAACCGCTCAACTATTTCCCAAAAAAATTATTGAATCCACTCTGAAAAATCAATCTCAGTCATTTCTACTCTTAAATCCTCTAAAAAGGATTTTAGCTGAGCGCTGATTATTAGGTTTTTCCCTCGTAGGGACAAAGGGCAGAAAAAGTCTAATAATTAGTATTGGAATGTTTTCGGTGTGGACTTATTATCTACAGATTTTTCTTATAATAATCTATCACTTTGTTATACAGATACACTCTAGAATTATCTCCGGAAATAAAATGGTTTTTATCCGGAAAGAAAAACATATCAAAATGTTTATCGGCTTTAATGAGTGCACGTGAATATTCCATGGCATTCTGAAAGTGGACATTATCATCGGCAGTGCCGTGTATAAGCAACAAATTACCTTGTAGTTTATCAGCAATTTTCACCGCAGAGCCTTTATCATACCCCGATGCATTTTGTTGTGGAGTCCGCATAAATCGCTCTGTATACACTGTGTCGTAAAAACGCCAATCTGTAACCGCAGCAATTGCTACACCGGCTTTAAAGATACCGTTTCCTCGGCTCATACTCATCAAAACATTGTATCCGCCATAACTCCATCCCCAAATACCAATTCGGTTGCTGTCGACATACGGAAGTGATGTGAGATAGCGAGCTGCCGCAATCTGGTCGTCCGATTCGATAATACCTAAATTCAAATAAACTTGCTTCCTAAATTCTTCTCCGCGAGCACCTGTTCCTCTTCCATCAACGGAAACCACAACAAAACCTTGTTTTGCCAATTCATAATACCAATCCACTCCAAATCTATCCAGAACTTGCTGAGAATTAGGTCCGGAGTATTGAATCATTACTACCGGATATTTCTGAGAACTATTGAAAGATGTAGGTTTAATCATCCATCCATTCAGTTGGGTTCTTCCATCTGCCGCAGGCAGAGTAATAAACTCCTTTTTTGGGAATTGTGCTTGATTCATTTTTTGCACAACCTCCTGATTATCTTGCAATGTGCGCAACAGCTTACCGCTGGCATTGTGCAGAGTTATTGTTGTGGGCGATGTTGTGTTCGACCAACTGGCGGTATAAAACTTTCCGTTATTGCTAAAATCTGCTGTGTTGAAACCCGCATTTGACGAAAGTTTTGTGGTAACTCCTTTATCGATGGTTGCTTTGTAGATATTTCTTTGTAAAGGAGTTTCGTCTGCCGCCTGATAAAAAACAGTTCCTGTTTCGGAATCCACAGCCAATAAGTTAGTCACATCATAATTGCCCGATGTGAGTTGCTTTTGTAAAGCACCCGAATTTCCATAAATGTAGATGTGGCTAAAGCCGTCTCTTTCGGAAATATAAGTAAATTGTTCGGGCATAAAATGAATCGATTTTAAGAAATCGGAGTTGATATAATATTTGTTTTCTTCGCGTAGAATTAATTTAGAAACCGTGCTGCGTGGATTGGCAAAATAGATATCGAATCGGTTTTGATTTCGATTGAGTGTCATAATTGCCAATTGCGATGGATCGGTTGTAAAGGTGATGCGAGGCATGTAATCATCCTCTTCCATCGGAACATCCATTTTTCGCGTTGTTTGTGCTGCAATATCAAACACATAAGCTGCTACCAAAGAGTTTTTTTCGCCGGCTTTTGGATATTTGTACGAATAATATCCGGGATACAGTTTATTCTCAAACTCCTGAAAGGAGAATTGCTTAACATCGGTTTCATTGGTTTTCACAAATGCCAAAAGCGTATTATCGGGTGAAAACTCCATCAAGCGAGTAGTCGCAAATTCTTCTTCATACACCCAATCGGTAGAGCCATTTATTATTTTGTTCGGTTCTCCATCTTTGGTGACTTGCGATTCGGTATCGAAATCAAATTTAGTTAGCCATATATTATTATCTATCACATATGCCAGCATTTTCCCATCGGGAGAAAATGTGGGTATCATCTGTTTAGCACTATTTTCGGTAAGTTTCCTCACCATGTTGCGACGAACGTCGTGATAGTAATAGATTGCTTTAAACGAATGACGATAGATTTGCTCCTTTTCGCGATATACCACAACACGAAATTCATCGGGACTTACTAAAAATCCTTGAAAAGTATCGAAAGTGCACTGACGTGCTTTTTTTGTGCTAAAAAGCGTATCAATGGCGTTACCTGTTGAATATTCAAATTTAATAACGGCGGTATTCTCATCGTTTATTTGATAATAATGGAATCCATCGGCGGACGACACCATCTGTTTGATTCCTTTGGGGCTGTATGCACCATCTACAATATCTTTCAACTCATAATGCTGAGCCGATAAGGTTAATCCAAAAACAATAAACAGCGATAGAAGATATACTTTTCTCATATTCAAACTTATTTTTTATTTGCAAATATATAGATTTTCTTTCTATTTACGGCTTTTCTAAATAGTCTTTACAAGGAAAGGAGTTAACGCAGTATTTGCCGTTTTCTTGCAAAAACTATTTACTTTTAATTTAAGCGCATTATTAAAATGTTATTTAGTAAATTTGTCTATTACAAAAAAAACAATTTAATTTCTTTCCATTAAATCATTGCATGTATGAAGAATTTATTTTTAATACTCTTTTTTATTTTATTCCCTGCTATGCTATTTAGCCAGAAAAAACAATCCATTTCGATTATTCCGGAACCCGTATCCATTGTTGAAAAACAAGGAGTTTTAGAACTGACAAAAAATGTGATAATTAAAAGCAATCACCCAACAGAAGCTGTAAGTGCCATTTCTTTTTTGAAAGAAAAGTTAGCAACAGCGGCTCAACGCACTTTCGATGAAAACAAACAATCAGAAAGCTCAACCATTGAATTTATGCTGAACAAAACAAAGCAAGCTTCCCTTGGTGAAGAAGGATACTCACTGACAGTTTCACCGACAAAAGTTTCCATTACTGCCAATGAACCGGACGGTCTATTTTATGGTGTGCAAACACTTCTTCAACTTCTTCCTGCTGAAATTGAAAGCAAAGAACCGATAGAAAATGTGAAGTGGGAAATCCCTGCGGTAGAAATCGTAGATTATCCACGCGTTGGATGGCGGGGATTGATGCTGGATGTTTCGCGTCACTTCTTCACCGTTGACGAAGTAAAGCAATACATCGATGCCATGGTTCGTTACAAATACAACATGCTGCATTGGCATTTAACCGATGATGAAGGCTGGAGAATAGAAATTAAAAGTTTGCCAAAACTTACAGAAGTTGGTGCATGGCGCGTAGAAAAAATCGGTACATTTAATGAGTTTTCTCAACCACTGCCCGATGAACCCAAAAATTACGGTGGATTTTATACCCATGATGATATACGGGAAATAGTGCAATATGCAAAAGATCGCTTTGTTGACGTAATGCCCGAAATTGATGTTCCCGGTCACAGCTTAGCTGCTATTGCCGCTTATCCGGAACTTTCCTGCACCGAAGGTGCCGATAAGTACAACGTGAGAGCCGGCGAACCTTTTATGGATTGGTCACAAGGAGCTCCTCCCATTGCGATGATTGACAATACGCTCTGTCCGGCAAATGAAAAGGTATACGAATTTATGGATAAAGTTATAACGGAAGTTGCTCAACTTTTCCCATTTGAATACATTCATTCCGGCGGAGATGAAGCTCCTCACAACTTTTGGGAAAAGAGCCCACAAGTAAAAGAATTGATGGCGAAAGAAGGGCTTAAAACAATGCCTGAAGTACAATCTTATTTCGGTAAACGTATCGAAAAAATTATTCAGTCCAAAGGAAAGAAAATGATGGGCTGGGACGAAATTCTTGAAGGCGGAATTACTCCTTCTACGGCATTGATGAGCTGGAGAGGAATTAATTATGGAATTGAAGCTTCCAATTCGGGACATTACGTGGTGATGTCTCCCAATAATTACGTATACATCGACTTGATGCAAGGTGATGCCTCTACAGATCCGGTTGTATATCAAACGGTTCGATTGAATCAGACCTATAAGTTTGATCCGGTACCCGACAATGCAAATGCGAAGTTTGTTTTGGGAGGTCAAGCAAATCTATGGACAGAGCAGATATACAACATACGTCAAGCAGAATATATGACTTGGCCACGTGGATTTGCTGTTGCCGAATCGGTATGGTCGCCGCGCGATCACAAAAATTGGGAAAAGTTTATCGATAAAACTGAAGATCATTTCAAAAGACTCGATTTTGCAGAGACAAAATATTCTCCTGCAATGTATGACCCAATTGTAACAGTTGCGAAGCAAGACGATAAATATTATGTGACACTAACCACAGAGATTGACGGATTAGACATTTATACCAGCTTCGATAATTCATCGCCCGATCGATTTTATCCCAAGTACACTGACGCTCAGGTTATACCAAAAGATGCCTCTCTAATGCGCATTATCACTTACAGAGGAAAAAAACCCATCGGCAGACTGATGACAATAAGAGTGGAAGATTTGAAGAAGAGGGCAAAATAAAACTCTAAGACAAAAAAGTGAAAGATTAATAGTTTTATAAACCTTCAACCTGCCCACTACTACAATAGAGGACGTTTTAAAACGCCCTCTGTTTTTTATTTAAACCATCATCTCAACGATTGAAATGGAAAAAATCACTCTCAAACTGTATGCACACAAAATTATTGTTATCTTTGTACATTAGTTCAAGAGTCAATTGTTTTGATTAAATCAAGAAAGTCGGTTGGTTAATTATCTAAGGGTTTGTAATGAAATAGGCTAACTGTTTGAAACGAAGCTATTTTATTTGTCAACGACTTGAAAATTTTGCGAATAGCGGGCTACTTAATGAGTTTTCAATGAAGTTAAAGGACAAAAGAGCAAGTTTAAAGCGTCAAGTTATTTAGGCAAAGCCCTAAATTAGAATTCTCACACAACTTATTTGAGGATAATTTACAGGAAAATAAAAAATGAATCTGCTTAAAGAAAAGATGTTTAAATACGATGCACCGCAACGTGCTAAAGCTGCGGGCATATATCCCTACTTTCGGGTGATAGAAAGCGATCAAGACACAGAGGTTATCATTAACGGTAAAAAGGTTCTGATGTTTGGATCGAACGCTTACCTCGGTCTTACAAATCATCCTAAGGTGAAGAAAGCCGCCATAGATGCGGTAAAAAAATATGGTTCAGGAATGGCAGGCTCGCGCTTTCTTAACGGAACGCTCGACATTCATATAGAGCTTGAGAGAAAACTTGCACATTTTATGCGTAAAGATGATGCCATCGTATTTTCCACCGGATTCAATGTGAATCAAGGTGTTCTTTCCTGTATAACAGGAAGAGAGGATTTTATTATTTGGGACGAATTAAACCATGCATCAATCATTGAAGGAATACGTCTCTCTTTCTCGAAGAAATTGAAGTTTCGTCACAACGACATGGTTCATCTTGAAAGACAATTGATTAAGTGTCATCCAAAAAAAGTAAAGCTCATTGTAGTTGATGGTGTGTTTAGTATGGAGGGAGATGTGGCAAATCTTCCCGAAATAGTTCGTTTGGCAAAAAAATACGATGCAAATATAATGGTTGACGAAGCACACGGAATCGGTGTAATGGGTAAAGATTTTAATGGAAAAGGAGCATCTGAGCACTTTGGGGTTTTAGATGATATCGATTTGATTATGGGAACCTTTAGTAAATCGCTTGCCTCCATTGGTGGATTTATTGCCGGTGACAGCATCACTATAAATTACCTGCGACACAATGCGCGTCCTTATATTTTTAGTGCAAGTATAACGCCCAGCGCCACGGCAGCGGCATCAGCAGCTCTTGACATTCTTAAAAGAGAACCCGAAAGAATTGAACATCTTTGGAAACTTACCGATTATTCATTGAAAAGATTCAAAGAGAACGGATTTGAAATCGGAGATACCTCAACACCCATTATTCCTCTTTTTGTACGTGACAACAACAAAACATTTTTAGTGACTAAGATGCTTTTTGAAGAAGGAGTTTTTGTTAATCCGGTTGTCCCTCCGGGAGTGGCAGCCGAGAACAGCTTGATCCGTTTTTCATTAATGGCTACACACACAATCGAACAAATAGATAGAGCCATTGACAAAATAACAAAAGCTTTTTATCAATTAGGTATAATAAAAGAAGAGTGATATCACTTTATTAGTTTCAAAATAAAAAAAACTGCTCAAAAAAACAAGTTAACTTATTTTCTTGAGCAGTTTTTTTTGGTTAGAGTAGGTTTCTACATTTGTTCTTCTTTAAGCGTTAGATATTCAGCAATCCCTTCTTGAGTTGCTAATAAACCTTTATCTCCTTTTTTCCAATCGGCAGGACAAACCTCTCCATACTTTTCTGTAAATTGCAAAGCATCAATTACTCTGATTACTTCCTCAACGCTCCTGCCAAGTGACATATCGTTTACAACCTGATGTCTTACAACACCTTGCTTGTCAATTAAGAACAGTCCGCGATAAGCTTCAGGAGTACCTGAGAAAACAAGATTATTTGAGCTGTCTTCAGTGTAACTACCGGCCAACACATCGTATGCCATGGAGATGGTTTTATTATGATCGGCAACAAGAGGATAAGTTACACCCTTAATCCCTCCATCATTTTGTGGTGTTTGAAGCCACTTCCAATGTGAAAAAGCTGAATCCGTAGACGCAGCAACCAATACTGTATCACGCTCTTCAAATTCTGATATTTTATTTTGAAATGCTATTAACTCTGTGGGGCAAACAAAAGTGAAGTCTGCGGGATAAAAGAAGAATACAACATATTTTTTTCCCAAATATTGATCCAAAGAGAAATCTTCGATAATCTCATTACCATCAATAACTGCTTTTGTGCAAAATGAGGGAGCTTTTTTTCCAACTAATACTGACATATATTTTTAATTTTAAAATGAATACTGCTGCAAATATACATTTTTCGACTGTAATATC
>JAQVGF010000106.1 GCA_028696875.1 Dysgonamonadaceae bacterium | reverse complement strand
ATAGGGACTAAATCGATAACCAAATTGCGGATACTTAAAGAGAGACTTATTTTTTTGGGGTCAGCAGATAATATTTACTTGCTTTTCTAGGATTAAAGTCCCGGAATTCGGGCTGAATTAAATTTAAATCCAATGTACCCAACTCCTCTGCATTATATTGTGCCTTTATTAATGAGTCTTCTTTCAGCTTGTTATCAAGGGGTGCGAGAAGTATAAACGTCTGCTCATCTGGATAATTTAATTGTGAAGCATTACTGTTAATGACGGGGATTTTATCCCCAAAATGCCAGATAGTTTCTGGCGGAACATAATCATAGCCGTACACTTTTAAATCTCTTTGGGCAGCGTGTCTCTTTAATGAAGCAAAAGGGTCGATTCCCGGATTGGTTAAACTCTTTGAAAATGTGAATGCTAAAGCTGTCAGCAATAGTCCAAATGTGAGAATGGTAAGAAAAAAGACCCGTTTCATCCGTCTCTTTTTGAGTTGCACCATTAAGGATATACCGGTTAGAGGTAAAACCACCGAAGCTGCCAGATAATATCCCCAACTCCCCGGCAGATAGTTTTTAAGCAAAAAATAGCCAACCAGCGGAAATAGGATACCAACTGTTGCGATGAATCCAAAATTAAAGAATACGGGGAGTGTTTCTCTTTTTTTGTGTAACCCTTTAAACTCACGAAACAGATATTCGATGTAAAATCCGGTATTTATAGCCAAGGGGATAAGTACCGGCATCAAGTATCTCGACTTTTTTTCGGGGATGAGTGAAAGCAAAACAACAGCAATCAGTGTCCACAACAAACTGAATCGGTAAGCCTTTAAATTGACAACTCTTGTTTTCAGGTAAGGATAAAGCAGACCGATAAACGCCGGAATACTCCACAGTCCGCTCTGAATAAAGAAACTCCAGTAGTAATAAAAAGGTCTCACATTATAGCTCGTCCAGTTACTCGTCTCTTCTTTGGTAACTGCGATAAATGTTTCCGGGTCATGTAGGCGCACATAGAGATACCACCACACGCTAAACAAAATAGCCAACGCAATACTTACCAGCAATGGGACTGATTTTGCTTTTAACCGGCTCTGTTTATAGGTAAATCCATAAGCTACTAAAAAGGGGAGAAGTAGCGCATAAAAGGAGACGGGTCCTTTGCTCATAAAGGAAAAACCTATAAATAGAGAAGCTGTTAAAGCATTTCTCCAGACATATCTACTACTCTTAAACAGCAAAAAAAGATGATAGATGGCTACCAACATAAAACCATGCGTAAAGATATCCCAAGGAGCCTCTATGATAATGCCAAATATATAAAATGAGGTGATAGCAATTAAGGCATTGGTCAGGCTGTGAAGAGGGTCTTTTAACATGGCTTTGGACAATAAGTACACGTAGCAGCCAATTACCATAATGAGCAATACCGCCGGCAGTCGCAAGCCAAAAAGATTTTTACTTCCAAAAACAAGACCCGAAATGGCTGTCAACAACGTGGGCAGCGGAGGTTTCTCGTACCGTGGCTCTCCATTCATGGTGGTGAGTAACCAGTTGCCATCGGTGATCATTTCTCGGGCTGTAACAAAGTTTCGAGCTTCCATAATACTCACCTGAAGCGAGGATAGGTGAGGCAACAGCATGATGGCCGTGAACAGACAAATGGTTGCAATGGGGTTTCGCTCAAGCGTTTTTATGAAAGTTGACATAACCTATTTGTTTATGGGTTGAATTAATGTTTAATGATGTACGACTCTATCTTCATAATATTGTTCACTAAGCAAGTTGTTTCAACATTTTCAATGATTTGATTGTTTTTTTTAAAGTCTATTGGTGCATACAAGGATAGCATAAAGGGAACAATAACACAACATAAACTCTGTACGTCTTAATTCTACAATATCTTCGTTAAGTTTAAACCATAAAACTGACTGGGTGGAGCATGCCCGAAAATCACATAATTTGACTTCAAAAATTATCAGAAGCGAAAAAAATAAGAGACCCATGGAGGTTTATTAAGCCATACAGAATTATGTCATGTTTTTTTAGCCAAAAACTAAGCAAATTTGATGAATTAATCAGTCCAAAGCTTGCTTGAGATCAGCGATAATATCTTCTACATTCTCCAATCCCACAGAAATACGTACCAAACCATCGCTAATATCGCTAGCTTTTCGTTCTTCGGGTGTGTAGGGCGAGTGTGTCATGCTGGCAGGATGTTGAATCAATGTTTCTGCATCGCCCAAACTAACGGATATGACAAGCATTTTGAGGCGGTTCAATAATTTCTTACCTGCTTCTATTCCACCTTTTACTTCAAACGCAATCATTCCACCGGGCAAAGACATTTGTTGTTTTGCTAATTCATATTGTGGAAAAGAAGGCAGTCCGGGATATAACACATTTTCTACCGCAGGATGATCTTCTAAAAATTCTGCCACCTTTTGTGCGTTGGCACAATGCTTTTCCATGCGAATTTCAAGAGTTTTTAATCCTCTGGAAATCAAGAATGCATTGAAAGGGCTTAAGGTTGCGCCGGTTAAATCTTTTATTCCCAATAAGCGTACTTGCTTTATGTAATCTTCTTTTCCAACTACAAAACCGGCAATCACATCTCCATGTCCGTTGAGGTATTTTGTTGCAGAGTGAACCACTACATCGGCTCCCAAAGCCAAAGGCTTAGTAATATAGGGTGTAGAAAATGTGTTGTCAATCATCAAGATACAATCGTCCTGTTGATGCACTACGTCAGCCACAGCTTTAATGTCGGTAATGTTCATATTTGGATTGGCAGGGGTTTCCAAATAGACTAACTTTGTATTTGGGCGCATTGCATTTTTCACATTTTCAGGATTCCGTGTGTCCACAAAAGTAACCTCAACTCCATATCGGGTTATGCCGTGACTCAAAAAAGCAAAAGTGCAGCCATATAATGTTTTTGAAGAAATAATATGGTCACCCTGCTTTACACATACCCAAATAGCTGATGTTATTGCGCCCATTCCGGATCCTGCCGAAACGCATGCTTCTCCACCTTCCAGCAGGGCAACTTTTTCTTCCACCGAGTTGCATGACGGATTTCCCAGTCGCGAATAAATATATCCGGGTTCTTCCAACGCAAAGCGGCGTCCGCCTTGTTCTGCTGTTTCAAAAGTGAAAGCAGAGGTTTGATAAATTGGGTCAGACAAAGCACCAAACTGATTGGGTTGATGTCCGCCGTGAATGGCTTGTGTGGCAAAGCCTGAATTTTTCAATTGTTCTTTATCCATAATAGTAAAAGGTTTAAATTTAATTCTCTTATAGTATTTGTATTAGATTCTTATCTAACAAAGATAAACATTCTTACAATAATATAGGGGTAAAAGTGTTTCATTTAAATATTTTTCTCTTTTAATTTAAAAGATAAAATCAGGTGCATTTTTTCCATCTCCTTTTTAAATGACAGATTTAATACAATTGGAATAATTTTGAAACAGTTATCAAATAAATTTATTCTTTTTTTGAACAAACTTCATTACATTTGTAGGATATAAACTTTACAGCAAAAACATTAAAATCGTTCATTATGAAGAGAGATACACGTATTTTTGATCTTATAGAAAAAGAGAAACAACGTCAACTTAAAGGGATTGAACTAATTGCTTCCGAAAACTTTGTTAGCCAACAAGTAATGGATGCTATGGGCTCCGTACTTACCAACAAGTATGCTGAAGGATATCCCGGAAGACGCTATTATGGAGGTTGCGAAATAGTTGATCAAAGCGAGCAATTGGCAATCGATAGATTGAAGAAACTTTTTGATGCGGAGTGGGCAAATGTTCAGCCACACTCAGGTGCGCAAGCAAATGCTGCCGTGTTTTTGGCATGCCTGAAAGCAGGTGATAAAATATTGGGACTTAATCTTTCTCACGGAGGACATTTGACGCATGGTTCACCCGTAAATTTCTCGGGAATAATGTTTCATGCGTTAGAATACAACGTGAGAAAGGATACGGAGCAGGTTGATTATGATCAATTAGAAACTGTTGCGATTGCAGAACGTCCGAAAATGATTATTGCAGGCGCTTCTGCCTATTCTCGTGAATGGGATTATGCACGTATAAGGAAAGTTGCTGATAAAGTGGGTGCAATATTCTTAGTTGACATGGCACATCCTGCCGGATTGATTGCTGCCGGATTACTGGAAAATCCTTTGAAATATGCACACATTGTTACTTCCACCACACACAAAACATTACGCGGACCACGCGGAGGAATTATTCTGATGGGAGAAGACTTCGAAAATCCATGGGGGGTGAAAACTCCCAAAGGAGAAGTGAAGATGATGTCTGCCATGTTAGATTCAGCTGTCTTCCCGGGAATGCAGGGCGGTCCACTCCAACATGTGATTGCTGCCAAGGCAGTTGGTTTCCATGAAGCATTGGACGATTCATTCAAAACCTATCAGAAGCAAGTGCAAAAGAATGCTTCTGTTATGGCAAAAGCATTTATGGACAAAGGTTACAAGGTTGTGTCCGGTGGAACAGACAATCATTCTCTGCTGGTAGACTTGAGACCAAAATTCAAAAATTTGACAGGAAAGATGGCAGAGAATCGTCTGGTAGAAGCAGATATTACAACCAACAAAAATATGGTGCCTTTTGATAGTCGCAGTCCATTCCAAACTTCAGGTGTTCGTTTTGGAACTCCGGCTCTTACCACAAGAGGTTTAAAAGAAGACTTTATGGAAGAGATAGTTGAAATGATAGACTCCGTTCTTTCAAATTATGATAACGACAAGAACATTCAAACAGTAAAAGAAAAAGTAAATTCTATTATGTGTCAATATCCTTTGTTTGCATGGTAAGTAGTTTTTGCAAGAAAGGGCAAATACCACGTTACTCTCGTTTTTGAAACAGTCTCTGGTAGACATTAAATAAGATTTCGCTAATCATCTTAAGAATTAAATAGTATTTGCCATTTTCTTGCAAACACTAAATAGATAAACTATCGTATTGCATTAATCAAACTATCAATTTGAATATTCTACAAACCGATATACAGTTTGTTCCCGGTGTGGGACCTAAGCGAGCAAGTGTTCTCAACAAAGAAATAGATATTTTTACGTTGGAAGACTTGCTTCGCTATTATCCTTATAGATATGTGGATAGAAGTCGGTTGTTTTATGTGCACGAAATTGAGGGCTCCATGCCCTATGTACAACTAAAAGGAAGGATTACGGCTTTTGAAACTTTTGGAGAGGGAAGAAAAAAGCGTTTGGTAGCTCACTTTACAGATGGTACCGGATTTGTAGACTTAGTTTGGTTTCAGGGAATCCGTTTTATCGGAAGTAAATATAAAGTCAACGTAGAATACATTGTTTTTGGAAAACCTTCTCTTTTCAACAACAAATACAACATTGCTCATCCGGATATTGAGGTTTCTCCCTCGGCTGACTACAGACCCGAAGGGTTATTTGCTTATTACAATACCACCGAGGCAATGAAAAGGAATTACATCAATTCCAAGGGGCTCAACAAAATGATGGAAAGTGCATTTGGAATGCTGCGCAAGCGGCTTCCGGAGTCGCTTCCTGCGAATGTGATTGATGCAGTTAAGTTAATTCCTCTACATGATGCATTGGAGAATATCCATTTCCCAAAAAGCCCCCTTTTGCTGCGTGACTCTGAGTTTCGACTGAAATTTGAAGAGTTGTTTTTTATTCAACTTAATATTTTACAATATTCTGCCAATAGAAAAGCGAAACTTAATGGCTTTGTATTTAGTAAAGTGGGTGATTATCTTCACTCATTTTATGCAAAGCATTTGCCATTTGAGTTGACTAATGCTCAAAAAAGAGTAATCAAAGAAATTAGAGGCGACACCGCATCAGGCAAGCAAATGAATAGATTGTTGCAAGGCGACGTAGGAAGCGGAAAAACATTGGTTGCACTTATGATGATGCTTATAGCAATGGATAACGGTTACCAAGCATGCCTGATGGCTCCAACGGAAATCCTTGCCAGTCAGCATTTTGAGACTTTCAAAAAAACGTTAGCCGATATGGATGTGAGCGTAGCACTTCTAACGGGTTCCACCCGTAAAAAAGAGCGCGAAACTCTCCACGCAAAGCTGTTGGCAGGAGAGATAAATATCCTTATTGGAACGCATGCTCTCATTGAGGACACAGTTAATTTTGGAAACCTCGGTTTTGTTGTCATTGATGAGCAGCATCGTTTTGGTGTAGCGCAACGTGCTAAGCTTTGGTCAAAAAACGATCGTCCACCTCATGTTTTGGTAATGACTGCAACGCCCATCCCGCGAACTTTGGCCATGACTGTATATGGCGATTTGGACGTATCAGTGATTGATGAATTACCTCCGGGACGAAAACCTGTGCAAACAGGGCATCGCTACGAACAGAAGCGTGGAGCGATGTATCAGTTTTTACGCAATGAAATAAAAAAAGGACGACAGGCATATATTGTTTTTCCTTTGATTGAAGAGAGCGAAAAAATAGATTTGCAAAATCTGGAGGATGGTTACTTGAGGATATCGGAGCTATTTCCTGAATATAAAATTTGCAAAATGCACGGGCGAATGAAACCTGCTGAAAAAGAAGAAGAGATGCGTAAGTTTGTAGCTAATGAAGCACAGATTATGGTCTCCACAACAGTAATTGAAGTGGGAGTAGATGTCCCAAATGCATCGTTGATGATTATAGAAAGTGCTCAACGATTCGGTTTGTCACAATTGCATCAATTGCGCGGAAGAGTAGGACGCGGAGCCGATCAATCTTATTGCATTTTGGTTACTCCCTACGAACTCTCGAGCGATACGCGTAAGCGTATGGAGATAATGACGGAGACCAACGATGGCTTTATCATTGCTGAGGCAGATCTTAAATTGCGGGGTCCGGGTGATCTGGAAGGCACTCAACAAAGTGGAATTCCATTCAATTTACGGATAGCCGATTTGGTGCGAGACAGTAAAATCCTTTATCACGCACGCGAAATTGCGGAGCAAATTATTGAGAAAGATCCTGAGCTGAAGTTGCCTGAGCATGCTGTGCTAAAAAGGCAACTTAACCGATTGATGGGGAATAAGTATGATTGGGGGAGAATAAGTTAAAGCAATTGAAAATTGAAAATGGAGAATGACATTTTTCAACTTTCAATTTTCACTTTTCAATTATATTAGCGCCAGCAATAGCGAAACAGAATAAAATAAAACAAATAACAAAGATATTAATCAAAACACATTTAATCATGAAAAAAATCTTTACCCTAATCACACTCTTCTTTGTGGTAGCTTCAATGCAGCTTACAGCACAAGAAGAAGCCCGATTATTAAGATTTCCGACCGTTTCAGGAAACCAACTTGTTTTTTCTTATGCCGGTGATCTTTACACAACTGGTATAGATGGTGGCATTGCCCGCAAATTGACATCTCACAATGGCTATGAGATGTTTCCCAAGTTCTCTCCCGATGGAACTGAAATTGCTTTTACGGGACAATACGATGGCAACACCGAGGTGTTTAAAGTCCCGGCAT
>JAQVGF010000105.1 GCA_028696875.1 Dysgonamonadaceae bacterium | reverse complement strand
AAAAAAAAGGCGCAATTTGCGCCTTTTTTTTATATAAACTTTTAAACTGTGATTAGTCAGCGATGAAAATTGCAACGCGGTTCCAATCGTTTTCAGCATAAGGTTGTTCTGTATCACCTTTCCAGTCTAAGCTAATTCTGCTGCTGTCAATTTGGTATTGGCTAGTTAAAGCATCTGCTACAGCTTTTGCACGTCTCTCAGAGAGTTTCATGTTGTAGTCAGGTGTACCGGTTTGACGGTCTGCATAAGCTACAATTTGAACAGTAGCATTAGGATTAGACTTCAGGTATTCAGCTGTGTTATAAACACTAATTTGCTGTTGTCTGTCAATGTTTGCAGAGTTAATACGGAAGAACACTACGTTAGGAACGTAAACACTTTCTACTGTTTCTACTGGTTCAATTTCCGGGCATTCTGGACAGAATTCTGGTCTCTTACTTAAGTTTTCGTTTTCTGCACGAAGTCTGTTGATTTGACTGTTCAAGTCGTTGATTAAGTTGTAGTCCATTAATTCTGCAGAGGTGAAGTCTTGTCTTCCACCCAAAC
Source organism: Dysgonamonadaceae bacterium (assembly GCA_028696875.1). Taxonomy (GTDB): domain Bacteria; phylum Bacteroidota; class Bacteroidia; order Bacteroidales; family Dysgonomonadaceae; genus UBA2632. The sequence continues at coordinate 7,009 of JAQVGF010000105.1, read as the reverse complement.
CAAATTTAACACCTAAAAGAGCTTGACCAATAATATCCCAATCGTAGTCACCTACGGGTATATTCGAGTATTGTCTTCCAAAACTACCTTGAAGTGTAGTTGCAGCCAATTCAACAAAAATTGAAAAATTGTTTGATAGACGGAAATCATTGATTATACCAAGGTTCCAAGTAAGTGACTGATTTTGATTCTTAAATAGGTCTCCATCAGAATTTACCTTTTTAAAATCTTCGTCCATACCGTAGATGTATCCAACGCCAATGTAAGGAATGAAGTTATATACTCTGTCGGGGTTGTAACCAGCGGCAGCGTTTGTAACATTCCACATAAGGTCTAAGTGAGGATGTACGAAAGAGTCAGTTGTATAGTTCTTAGTAGCGTTGTAGTGTTCGTGTTGACCAACATTGATAGCCAAACGAGCTCCCCATTTTGGAGAATTCCATCTTCCTACTGCCAACTGACCTTGCCATCCGAGGGCATCCACAAAGTCTTGATCTGAACTTCCACTGCCAAAGTACATGTTTGTACCACCGGCGAGGCTCATAAACCAATTATCACTTGCTTTGTTCTTTAGGTAAACATCACCATAAGAAACATTCTGAAGCTCTTGAGCATTCAAACCGAATACTACAAGTGCTGAGATTAAAAATAAACTAATTTTTTTCATAAATTTAAATTCTAATTAAACATTCTTTTATTACAATAACTCGATATCTATTTCTAAATATTTGTAGTTGATTTAGCGATAACGTTGTGTAATTTATTTATTGTTAAATCAATACTTATAACAAATGCTAATATAAAATGTTCAAAAACATTTGGTATATATTAAGATGAAGAGTTAAGCTAAAACATATTAGTTGTTTTTTAAATCGCATAATGGTGCTGCTAACTTAACTTCAAAGTACAAATATAAGAGATAAATAGATATATCAACAACTTTTTGACAAAAAAAATGCTATTAACGCCCTGTTTATGCTTATTGTGGCATGAAAATGCGATAATATTATTTTTTATGCGTTAAAACGGATGGGGTTTAACCCAAATAACTTTTGAGTAATTTACTCCGTGAATCTTGTCTCAACCTGCGAATTGCTTTCTCTTTTATTTGTCTTACACGTTCACGTGTCAATTGAAATTTATCTCCTATTTCTTCCAAGGTCATTTCTTGGGATCCTAAACCGAAAAACATTTTTATGATTTCACTTTCACGCTCAGTTAAAGTAGATAGTGCGCGGTCAATCTCTTTTTGAAGAGATTCATTGATTAAGGCTCTATCTGCAAGTGGTGCGTCATCATTAATTAAAACATCAAGCAAGCTGTTGTCTTCTCCTTCAACAAAAGGTGCATCCATGGAAATATGACGACCCGACACCTTCAAAGAATCTCTTACTTTTTCAACAGGAATATCCAGTTCTATAGCAAGTTCTTCTGCCGAAGGTTTGCGTTCGTTTTCTTGTTCAAATTTTTGAAGCGCTTTGTTTATTTTGTTGAGCGAACCCACTTGATTGAGCGGAAGACGTACAATACGAGATTGTTCAGCCAATGCTTGTAGAATGGATTGACGAATCCACCATACAGCATAACTAATGAACTTAAATCCGCGCGTTTCATCAAATTTTTCCGCCGCTTTTATTAATCCCAGATTGCCTTCATTAATTAAGTCCGGCAAACTAAGACCTTGGTTTTGGTATTGTTTTGCAACCGATACAACAAACCGAAGGTTGGCCTTGGTTAGTTTTTCCAAAGCTTCCTGGTCACCTTTTTTTATGGCTTGCGCCAATTCGACTTCCTCTTCAACAGTAATCAGATCTTCACGTCCAATTTCCTGCAAGTATTTGTCTAAAGATGCACTTTCGCGATTTGTAATCGATTTTGTAATCTTTAATTGTCTCATTTATATATTTTATCTATGTTTCTTATTTTTCTGTGTTTTTTATTTTGAGGAGTGTAAAGGTAGATGTTTTTTTACTACTATAAAAATTAGAATCGCCTCTTCCACACTTTATTTGTCTATAATTTATTTGTCTATAATATATTTAATATAAGAACAAAGGAAACAGATCATACCGATTCCTTTGTTTGAAACGCATTAGGTATCACTTTTGTTACAGATACCGAAGCTGTTTAATTTAATTTAACTTTCTATTCGCCTGATAAATCAATAGCGATGTACTGAGTTTTTCCATTCGGATAGAATCCGGCAATCATAATTGCTTTATCCTCAGCATTTGAAGAAGTAACCATTTGGACTATTCTTGCAATATCACTTTCGGAATTAACCGGAGTATTGTTGATGCGTAAAATAATAAATCCTTTGTTGATTCCTTCTTTTCTGAATTTACCGCTATTCTCCACACTCTTTACCTCAACACCACTATTGATGCCTAATTGTTGTTTCCTATTATTGGGAATCTCGGCAAAAGTTGCACCTAAGAGTTGCATACCATCAATGGCTTTTGTAATTTCAGTACTGCCCTGATCGTTTTTCAACTCTACGGTATATCTGTTTTCTTTTCCGTTTCTATCTACCACCACTTCAACTTTGTCACCCGGGCGATATCGACCTATTTGATTCTGCAACTCATTAAAGTTCCGAATGGGTGCATTATTAATTGATGTAATAATATCTCCTTTCTGAATTCCGGCAGCTTTTGCGGGGCTTCTATCGGAAAAGTCATCAATCTGAACACCAACTATTTTTTGAAGTTCTTTGTATTTGTCCGGATCGTTTTCTTTCAAGTAATCGATGTTAGGAGATAGAATTCCTAAAACTGCACGTTGTGCAGAACCATATTCTTTTATATCTGAAGCAATTTTTCCGGCAATCGATATTGGTATCGCAAATGCATATCCGGTAAAATTTCCTGTTTGTGAGTAGATAAGGGTATTTATACCAACTAATTCGCCACGGGTATTAACTAATGCGCCTCCACTGTTTCCCGGGTTTACTGCAGCATCTACCTGGATAAACGACTGCAAGCTTTTTCCTTCGCCCATAATATTTGCTCTGTTCTTTGCACTAACAATTCCAGCAGTTACTGTAGACGTTAAGTTAAAAGGATTACCTACGGCCAATACCCATTCACCAACTTGTAGATCATCGGAATTGCCAAAAGAGACATATTCAAAATCGGCTCCTTCGGGTGCTTCTATTTTAATTAGTGCTATATCTGTTTGAGGATCGCCTCCAATAACTGTAGCAGTAAATTCTCTGTTGTCGTTCAGTGTAACTGAAACTTCAGATGCGCCTGCAACAACGTGGTTGTTTGTTATTATGTAACCATCTTTAGAGATAATGACTCCCGAGCCAAACCCAACTTGTGGTTGTGGAGGTCCCATCTCTCTATTTCCAAAACCAAAAAAGAATTCAAACGGATCAACGTATTGTTGTCTTCTTCTTGAAGGAGCTTTAGTTGTTTTAACGTGAACCACTCCGTGGATAGTTTTCTGAGCAGCTTCAGTGAAGTCAGGATAACCGTCTGAAGTTGTCAGATTGGCTAATCTAACATTTTTCTGATCGAAATCTTGAGAGAAGTTGTTTGAAAACTCACTTTTTACATTCTTTGAGTGATTTGATGAAATATTCTTTTTCTGCATATAGTCGTAGCCAAACAGTGCAACTGTGGCACTTAAAATAGCTACCAAAATAATCGTAAGTACCTGTTTTAAATTAATATTCATAATCTCTGGTTTTTTTGGATGAATTATTTTCTTTATTTCTCAAATGTATATACAAAAATCGTTCTAAAAAATAGGAAAAGTCGTAATTTTATCACTTTTAACGCGAGGAAAACGCCATTAACCCGCTTTAACTCTCTGTTAGATAGGGAAAGAGCATTCGACAGGGTGTATGTGTCAATTTGTCACCTATCTTTGTTTCATGTTTCTTTGTTTTTCATACCTCAAAAATTGATGATTCATGATTGGAGTAATCAAATCAAAGAGTGGCAACGAAAAATAAAATTTACCTGTGTTAAACAATTTGCTGTTTTTATTTATAATCACCATTTGCGTGAAATATCGCAGGAAATAGAACAAAACTGCAATACCAATTAAAACGATTGACGATTGCAAAATTCCTGTTAAAGTTAGAAGTGCAAATAATAGATAGAATCCATATCTGCTGAAAATTTCAATATCTAACAGTCGGGTTTTAAATCCTTTTAGGTGTTTTCTTGTAATCAGGTATTGTGCCTTGATAGTTCTCCATATGGAGATTCGATCCACCACATTACTTGCAACCATACTATCGGGCGAAAGTACCACAGATGTGTTCTTTTTTGTCACCACTTTATTAATAAACAAATTGTCTTCGCCATATTCTATGTTTAAGATGGACGAAAATCCTTTGTTTTGAAAAAACAACTCTTTTTTGTAAGCCATGTTTCGTCCTATTCCCATGTAGGGTTTGTTTGATAATGCCATGCTTAAATACTTTATTCCAAAAAAGAGATTATCGAAATGAATGAGCTTTTTGGAAAGATTTTTTTCTAATTCAAGTTGGCAACAGCCCAAAACGACTTCTTTTCCTTTTGCGAACTCTTTGGCATATTCATAGACCCACTTTTTCGATAAAGGTTTAGTGTCGGGCTCTGTGAACAATAAAATATCGTGCTTAGCAGCTTTAATTCCCAATGTAAGAGCCAGTTTCTTATGGTTTATTACCTCAGATTCCGTGGGGATATAGGTATGGTAAATGTTGGAGTGATTTTGAGCGAGTGCATTCAACACGATTTCTGTTTCATCGGTTGAACCGTTATTTACCACCACGACTTGAAAGTTGGGATAATCTTGATTCAAGATATATGGTAGGTTTTTTTCGAGATTTTCAGCTTCATTTTTTGCAGTTATAATAATGGAGATGCCCGGAAATTTAAATGGTTCGTCACTCTTTACATCATTTTTCACCCCGTTTGAAATAGCATATTTATAAGGTTTTCTGAATAAGAGCAAATAGTAGAGCATTTGAATTACAAAGAATAGCAAAAACAATGCTATTATAATCCACTCTGAAACTGATAATTTATAGAAGAAAGAAACAATACTCATGTCAAAATTTAAATAGTATCTGAAAAATAGGATTTAGCCCAATCGCGACAATTATATCGGGAAGCCATCACTTCTCCATAAGCACCGGCTGAACGTATTGCGAGAATATCTCCACGTTGGGTTTTGTTCAATTCAAAATCTTTAGCAAATGTATCACTTGTTTCGCAAATAGGACCAACAATATCGTAAACCGAAGATTTCCCTTTGGAGGTTAAATTCTCAATATGGTGAAAAGCCTGATAAAGCGCAGGACGAATAAGATCGGTCATGCCGGCATCAATTATTACAAAGTTTTTTTTGATCCCTTCCTTCAGATAAGTAACTCTGCTAATGAGCGAACCACATTGAGCCACTACAGCGCGTCCGAGCTCAAAATGCAGCGATTGTCCTTTTCTCAACTCTAAGTGTTTAGTGAATAATTTGAAATATGCGGGGAAATCGGCGATTGGATTAGTATCAGGTTCTTTATAATCGACTCCAAGACCGCCACCAACATTGATGTGCTCAAGCCACATCTTATTTGACTCGAAGTAATTTTGAAGTTCATTTATCTTTAAGCATAAATTTTTGAAAGAAGAGAGATCTGTAATTTGAGAACCAATATGAAAATGGATACCCATAAGCTCTACAGATGTCAAAGTTGGTAAAAGTTTTAAAACATCCGGAAGATGCTTCTCTTCAATGCCAAACTTGTTTTCTGTCAATCCTGTAGTAATATAACTATGTGTATGTGCATCTACATTGGGGTTGATACGTAAAGCAATTTTTGCTTTCTTCCCTTTCGTTTGCGCAAGAGAATTTATGGCATGCAACTCAGGTATTGACTCAACATTGAAAGAAAATATATCGTTATCTAATGCTATTTCAATTTCTCTATCAGTTTTCCCGACTCCTGCAAAAGCTATCTGATTTGGCTCAAAACCATTTTCAATGGCTCTCAAAATTTCATTTCCACTAACACAATCCGCACCAAAACCATATTTAGATATTTCTTTCAATATTCGTGGGTTTGTGTTTGCTTTCAATGCGTAATGGACGTGATATGGTTTGTCTATTATTTCCGCTTGTATGGCTTCAAGTGTTTCATGCAACAAAGAAATATCGTAGTAATAAAACGGAGTTTCTATTGAATCGAACTTATCTAATGGAAATTTTCCTTGTGTCATAATTATTTTTCTGAAAGAAAGTTTTGTTGAGCGTGCAAAAATACAAAAAATAATGCACTAACTAAATGAAGTTAAGCGTTAACTTTAACTCTAATCTAATCTAATCTCTAACTTCCATACCACACTCCACACTTTTTCACCTCATACCTTAAAATCATCACATCATCCCTCACACCCCATAAATCATACTACACACCTTATTATCCATTACTCCTCACTAATTACTTTTTTTCTCCTTGTTTAATAAGCTAATAAGGTTGGATTGGTGGGTTATTCGACTGTTACTAAGGTTGAAATACAAATCCAAATAAGGTTTTTTTGAATGCAAAAGAAATAGAATTCGCTAATCGGGAATCGAAAATCAAAAATCGGAATTAGGATGTAATCGTGCTACATTTAACCTCGTAATGATTTAGCCCTCACATCTTGCATTCCACATTTTTACCTCTCAACTCATAACTCTCTGCTTTCAACTCTTCATTCTTAATTTGTAATTGTATCACCACATCACTTCATCAACAAATCATCACATCCCACACATCATACCTCATACCTCTTCTAACCTCACTAACCTCTAACTTCTTGTCTCTTTGATAAAAGTTCCATTGCTTGTTCCACTTTTTGCTCCATGGGCAAGAGTGCATCTATCCAATTAATTTTGAGTCCGCGTCGTTCCATACCTCTAAACCATGTCATTTGTCTTTTAGCAAATTGATGAATAGCAATTTCTAATTGTGTAAACATTTCGGCGTACGATAATTTACCAATTACGTAGAGAGTAACAAATTTAT
>JAQVGF010000005.1:9720-32736 GCA_028696875.1 Dysgonamonadaceae bacterium | reverse complement strand
GTAGTCCCAGGCAGAGTTGAACTGCCGACCTCTACATTATCAGTGTAGCGCTCTAACCAACTGAGCTATAGGACTCTACTTTGGTGCGGCAGTCGGCATTTTTGCCTAAAAGGATTTCCCTTTGAATATTGGGGGAAAAAGCATCTGGTTTGATTTCTTGTCAAACTGATGTTTCCTATTTCCACTTTGAATGTATTCCCTTTGTCTTATTGTCTTATCTTGAATTATTTAGTTAAGTACTTAATTCCTAATTCTTAATTCCTAATTCTTAATTCTTAATTCTTAGTTCTTAGTTCTTAGTTCTTAGTTCTTAGTTCTTAATTCTTAATTCTAAGAAGGGAAGTATATATTAATACACGTTTATATGTTTTGATTTATTGTTTAAAATAGAGTGTGTTTGCAGTGTACAATTAATATTTATTGGTACCCATTGTTTTTTTATTCTGTTTCAATTTCTTTTGTAACAGTGTAGAAAAAAATAAAATCGTGAAAGAAAAGAGGCTGACTAAAAAATTGTTCAGCTTGCTTATTTTCTTATCGTATTGATTTTTTCACCTTTTTGTTGTTTGAACGTCATAACTGATGTTTTCATCATTTCCCTTTCTTTGAAAAAACAGAAAACTTTGCCCGGAGTTTCTAAAAAGTCCGGTGTTCTCCAGAAAGGAGGTGTTCCAGCCGCACCTTCCGGTACGGCTACCTTGTTACGACTTAGCCCCAGTTACCAGTTTTACCCTAACACGCTCCTTAACGGTTACGTGCTTCAGGTACCCCCAGCTTCCATGGCTTGACGGGCGGTGTGTACAAGGCCCGGGAACGTATTCACCGCGCCGTGGCTGATGCGCGATTACTAGCGAATCCAGCTTCACGAAGTCGAGTTGCAGACTTCGATCCGAACTGAGAATGGTTTTTGGGATTAGCATCTAGTCGCCTAGTAGCTGCCTGTTGTACCATCCATTGTAACACGTGTGTCGCCCCGGACATAAGGGCCGTGCTGATTTGACGTCATCCCCACCTTCCTCACATCTTACGATGGCAGTCTCATTAGAGTCCTCAGCTTAACCTGTTAGCAACTAATGATGAGGGTTGCGCTCGTTATGGCACTTAAGCCGACACCTCACGGCACGAGCTGACGACAACCATGCAGCACCTACACATTTGCCCCGAAGGGAAGACTCTTTTCGGAGTCGGTCAAATGCATTTCAAGCCCGGGTAAGGTTCCTCGCGTATCATCGAATTAAACCACATGTTCCTCCGCTTGTGCGGGCCCCCGTCAATTCCTTTGAGTTTCATTCTTGCGAACGTACTCCCCAGGTGGATTACTTAACGCTTTCGCTAAGCCGCTTACTGTGTATCGCAAACAGCGAGTAATCATCGTTTACTGCGTGGACTACCAGGGTATCTAATCCTGTTTGATCCCCACGCCTTCGTGCCTGAGCGTCAGTTGTATTTTAGTAAGCTGCCTTCGCAATCGGAGTTCCTTGTAATATCTATGCATTTCACCGCTACACTACAAATTCCGCCTACTTCATATACACTCAAGAATACCAGTATCAACGGCAATTTTACAGTTAAGCTGCAAACTTTCACCGCCGACTTAATATTCCGCCTGCGCACCCTTTAAACCCAATAAATCCGGATAACGCTCGGATCCTCCGTATTACCGCGGCTGCTGGCACGGAGTTAGCCGATCCTTATTCGTAAGGTACATGCAAAAAGCCAGCTCGTGGCTCACTTTATTCCCTTAAAAAAGAAGTTTACAACCCGTAGGGCCGTCATCCTTCACGCGACTTGGCTGGTTCAGAGTTGCCTCCATTGACCAAGATTCCTCACTGCTGCCTCCCGTAGGAGTCTGGACCGTGTCTCAGTTCCAGTGTGGGGGTAAAACCTCTCAGTTCCCCTATCCATCGTTGTCTTGGTGAGCCGTTACCTCGCCAACTAACTAATGGAACGCATGCCCATCTACTACCACACCGATTTGCATCGGGGCTTTAACAAATATCTCCATGCGGAGCCCCTGTTTTATAAGGTATTAATTCGTCTTTCAACGAGCTATGCCAAAGTAGTAGGTAGGTTGCATACGCGTTACTCACCCGTGCGCCGGTCGCTCTCGCTTGTAGGCGAGACTGCCCCTCGACTTGCATGTGTAAGGCCTATCGCTAGCGTTCATCCTGAGCCAGGATCAAACTCTTCGTTGTATATTTGTTATTTTAATTTTCTTGTAGAAACAGCCGTGCCTATTAGAAAAAAGGCAAAGAATATCTGTTTTTTTAAAAGAAAAAATAAAGCATCAATCTATTCAAACAAAGATGTTGTCCCAATAAAAAAAAGAAAAGAAAGAAATAAATAAAGAGAAAGCCGAAACTTAATCTCATTTATCCTGGTAGCATCCCTTTTATTTAGTAGCTCTTTTGAATTCACGATTTATTATATGTTTCCTGTGTTTTAAAAAAAATTGAACGGGTACCAAAATAATCTGTCAAAATTCTGATGTGTCTTTTTTGTAAAACACTCCTCTTTAATGACAGAGTTCCTTGTATACTGTTCTTGTCTATTTTAATTATAAACGTGTATGTAAGTCTTTAAAAGATCGCTTGATTTTGCCCTCGTAGATAGGTTCTATCTTTAAAAGCGGGTGCAAAGATAATATATCTTTTGATAAGCACCAAATGTTTTAGAAATTTATTTCTCACGCAGATTGGAATCGCTTTTCCTTATCTGATTGCCTTTATTTCTAAAAGCGGGTGCAAAGATAGAATCTTTTAGGATAGATGCCAAATGTAAAGCAAATAAATTGAACATTATTTCGTAAATAATTTTCCGCATGAATCTAACTGGCGCATTTTAAGCAATCTACTTAAAAGAAGAAAATGATATTTATTTTCGAAAACAGACTGAGAAAGGTATTCGATGTTCAAAATGCTGTGAAATATCCCATTTTATAACTACATTGCGCCCTCAAATAAAAAGAAAAAGAGATGCCCAATTATTTTTTACACTTAAAGGAACCGTTAATATGAATGGAGTAATTAAAATTGCGAAAAGATTTCTTCCTCCTTATAAGAATTATATCCTCCTAAATCTTCTATTTAATGTATTGAATGCATTATTAAATGTGTTTTCATTTGCACTGATCATCCCTATATTACAGATACTTTTTAAAACGAATCCTGAAACTTATGAATTTATTCCTTGGGATGCCGTTGGTATATCAACATTAGATATTCTGAAGAACAATGGCTACTGGTTCATTGGAGACATTATTAATACATATGGTGCCGGATTTACCCTTTTGATATTAGCAGTTATACTTACAATAATGACATTTTTAAAAACGGGAGCTGCGTTTTTGAGTACCTATTTTATTGTACCTATACGTACGGGAGTTGTAAAAGATATTAGAGATAATATAAACGATAAAATTCTTTCACTTCCAATTGGCTTCTTTTCGGAAGAACGCAAAGGCGATATATTAGCTCGCATGTCGGGTGACGTAAACGAAGTTGAGAATTCTGTTATGAATTCTTTGGAAATGATGCTTAAAAACCCAATCATGATTGTTGTGTTTCTTACAACTATGCTTATTATAAGCTGGGAGCTTACATTGTTTGTTCTTGTTTTGTTGCCTATAATGGGCTACGTAATGGGCGCAGTAGGCAAAAAGCTGAAAAGAACATCGTTCGAAGCTCAAAACAAATGGGGAGAACTTATGTCTCAAATTGAAGAAACTCTTGGAGGTTTACGCATAATCAAGGCATTCAATGCCGAACAAAAGGTTTCGGACAGATTCCACAAAGGAAGTAGTGAATTTAGAGATATGTCTAACAAAATTGCTCGTCGGCAATACCTGGCGCATCCAATGAGCGAATTATTAGGCACCATTACTATTGCATTTGTTTTGTGGTTTGGAGGTACTTTAATTTTGAGAGACAACTCATTATTAGATGCGTCGGTGTTTATATATTACCTCACGGTGTTTTACCTCGTTATTAATCCTGCCAAAGATCTCACAAAAGCCTCCTACGCTATACAACGTGGATTAGCATCTATGGAGAGAATTGATAAAATATTGGAAGCACAAAACAATATCATAGAAAAACCTAATCCGAAGAAAATAAAATTTCAAGAGAAAATAGAGTTCAAAGACGTTTGGTTTAAATATCAAAGTGATTGGGTAATAAAAGGGATGAACTTAGAAATAAATAAAGGAAAAACGATAGCACTTGTAGGGCAATCGGGTTCAGGTAAATCGACCATGGTAGATTTATTGCCTCGTTTTTATGATATACAGAAGGGTGAAATATTAATTGATTCTATCAATATTAAAGATACTTCTTTGTTTGATTTACGTTCACTCATGGGGAATGTAAATCAAGAGGCCATTCTCTTTAACGATACTTTTTTCAACAATATTGCTTTTGGAGTTAACCAGGCAACTCAAGAACAAGTTGAAGAGGCAGCAAAAGTGGCCAATGCACATGAATTTATCATGGGCACTCCATTGGGATACGACTCAAATATTGGAGACAGAGGTGGTAAACTATCGGGAGGGCAGCGTCAACGAATAAGTATTGCACGAGCAGTTTTGAAAAATCCACAAATATTGATTCTTGATGAAGCCACATCGGCGCTTGATACTGAGTCGGAAAAATTGGTACAAGAAGCTTTGGAACGATTAATGAAAAACAGAACTACAATCGTAATTGCACACCGTCTTTCAACAATAAAAAATGCGGATGAAATTTATGTTATTCACGAAGGCGAAATTGTTGAACAAGGTTCTCATGATAGCCTGTATGAGATAGATGGATATTACACCAAATTATATAATCTGCAATTGGCTAACTAATCTCAGCCTCTTTTAGATATTTTTGCTTCATTGAATTCATCAATGCTCTCGAACGGCGAATTTACACTCCTAAATTCGGGAACAATTGCTTTCATGGAGGAAACTGTCTGCATGTCATCATACTTGAACGAGTCCTTTATTAATTGTTCGATGAGCACGTTTATATCCTGATATTCATATTCACGAACGGTTGCCACCAAAATTTTATCGTTATGTGTGGGTATAGAATGTTCTGCAGAACTCAGCAGCTCTTCATACAATTTTTCCCCATGTCGCAAACCACTAAATTCTATTTTAATATTATGAGATGCTCCTGATAAACGGATCATTCGTTTGGCTAAATCCAAAATCTTAACCGGTTTACCCATATCGAATATAAATATTTCACCGCCTTCTCCCATCGATCCAGCTTCAAGAACCAATTGGCATGCCTCAGAGATAGTCATAAAATAGCGTATAATATCGGGATGAGTTACTGTAACGGGACCTCCTTTGCTAATTTGTTCCCTGAAAAGAGGTATAACAGATCCGCTTGAACCCAACACATTCCCAAATCGGGTGGTGATAAATTGTGTAGAGCTTATTTTATTATCTTTAATGTGTTTCGAAAGTGATTGGATGTATATTTCCGAAATCCGTTTGGAGCAACCCATGATGTTGGTGGGATTAACAGCCTTGTCGGTTGATATCATCACAAACTTCTTGGCATGATACTTCACGGCAAGGTCTGCCGTATTTTTAGTTCCTTGAATATTTGTTTGTACAGCCTCCGATACATTTTCCTCCATCATCGGCACATGCTTATATGCGGCGGCATGAAAAATATAGTCGGGATTTGTATCTTTAAATATTTTTTCTAATCGCGAAAAATTGCCAACATCGGCTACTATTGTGTGAGCTTTCACCTCTTTCCATTTATCCCTTATTTCCAATCGAAGAGAATGCAAAGGTGTTTCAGCTTGATCAATGAGTATTAAACGATACGGATTAAAAGCCGCAACTTGACGTACAATTTCACTTCCAATTGAACCGGCCGCTCCGGTAATCATCACTCGCTTGCCTTCTAAATTAGCCGCTATGCTTCGCATATTAATTTCTATTTGTTTACGCGGCAAAAGGTCTTCAATTTGAATTTCTTTTAATTGATTTTTCGTTATTTTCTCACCCATCCATTCACTCATGGGCAAGGTTGTCATCAAAGAAATGGAATTTTCCAGGAATTTGTCCAATAAGTGGGAATCTTCGATGTCCTGCATCTTATGAGGAGAAATGATGATTCTCTTAATATCTTTCTGCTCTAAAGCTCTGAAAAGATTTTTGTCTGTTCCATATACTTTTACCCCTAAAATATTTTTTCCAATCATTTGCTCTTCATCAGAAATAAAACCTTTTACGCAGAAATCAAACTCGTTGCTACCTTTTAAAGACTTAGCAATTCGTATTCCCGGTTGTTGCGTACCATACACAAAAACGTTCTTCGGATTAAAGTTTTGGTTTGTAAGCAGATCATACATCTCCTTTACAAAGATGCGAAAGAAAATCATCAACACTGCATTCAGTATATAAGATAAAACAAATATCTCTTTGCTGATATGAAAAGGACCAATTGTACCTCCAAGAAAGTTTAGCAAAAGGAAAGTTAGAGAATATCCAATAGACAGTGCGTAGATTATCTGAAGTAAATCATTGAACGATGAGAATCGTAAAATTCCACTGAAAGTTTTAAAAGAAAAAAAGGTGATAATATTGAAAAAGATTAGTATCAATAAAAGCACACCTATTTTGTCCATAGATGCCGTTAGAGTCTCAAAATTAAAACGCAATATATAGGCCATAAATACTGAAACTATCAGTATTAAGATATCTAACAACAAAATCGTTGTACGTGGAAGGACTCTTTTGGCAAGAAAACGTTTTAAGAATTTCATCTGTTATTATTTATAAATAATCTGATGCAAATATATGATAATATATTGAATGAGTCTACGCCGAAAAGTCAATTTCATTCATTGCCGCCCCTAAATCCCCTAACTAAAAGGGACTTTGGCAGAGTGCTGATTATTAGGCTTTCCCCTTCAGGAACAAAGGGCAGAAAAAGACTAATAATCAGCATTTGAGGGTTTTCGGAGTGGACTCTTGAATATAATTTTTAGCTCAAATCCTAACACATTATGCAGCATGCTATTCAAATAAAATAATCATTTTCTCAATTGAAAGAAACAACTGTTTCATGACAATCAAGTAATAATTTCATCAGATGTGATTACACAATCCATCGGAAAATCATGTGGTTCAACAGGGATTTCGTCTATTAATTGAAACGGATAGCAAACTCCCACTAAAAAGGCCGAAAGGTTTGTTAGCAACTTATCATAATAAGCTTTGCCTCTTCCAAGTCTATTCAGTTTTCGATCGAACATACGACCGGGAACGATTGCTAAATCTATCTCTGAGAAGTTTGTAAAATCCGGACCAGTGGGTTCTAAAATACCATAAGCCGATCTTTGCAAATCATTCTTACCCTTATATTCTCTCAACACTAACTTATCTTTTTGTACAACAGGAAGAATAATTTTCTTTTCCCGGGCATATTTCTCAATAAAGTCGTGCGTATGCACTTCTCCATGAAAACTATAATATGCTAATATACACTTAGTTTTTGCAAAAACCTGTAATTGCTCAAGATTTTTAAAAATTTCGTTCGAAAAATGATTAAGCTCTTTTTCTGAGTAAGCTTTTGTCAACGAAACCGTCTCTTCTCTCAATGCTTTTTTCATTTTTTTTAATAGACCTTTTATTTGTACTCTTCGTTCACTATAGCGTTGGGCGAAGCTTTCCCTGTTTCTAAAAGCTCAACTGCTTTATTTACCAACTTATCAGTTTCAAAATAAACGGGATAATAACCATCGTATCCCCAAAAATGCCGCACAATAAATCCGTTTAATATACTTTCTAACAACTCGCCTGCCTCATTTATCAGATAAGGACGACGACGAATTCCTTTGGAATCGGCATAACTTACAAGATTAACTAAGGCGGGTTGCTTTTTAAGATATTCGTTCAATTCTTCCCATGAATCAAATTTATCGAGTTTCGATCTATTTAAATCTGTATAATATGCGGCGTATTCTTGTACGAGTCCTTTATTCATCAAAGAATAGTAATAGGAATTCATAGCAACCGAATCGCGCGGAATGAAAATATCGGGCATTATACCTGAACCACCAAAAACCGTTCTGCCTCCCGTTGTTTTAAAAGGAGTCATGTGTTCGGAGTCAATAGTGTCAGTGTTAACATAATCGCCTTGCATATATCGATATACGGCTTCCATTTCGTATTCTGTATTTTTACCTTTTTCGTAATCGCGCTGAATGGATCTTCCCGATGCCGTATAGTAGCGTGCTACTGTTAAACGCATAGCAGAACCGTCTTTAAAAACACGCTGACTCTGAACAAGACCTTTTCCAAAGGAACGCCTGCCTATGACCAATCCTCTATCGTTATCCTGAATTGCACCAGCAAAAATTTCGCTGGAAGAAGCGCTTAACTCATCTATAAGAACCACCAAATCGTTTGTTTTGCATGTTCCGGAACCATTGGCATAACTATCGCTACGCGGAAAACTCCTTCCTTCGGCATAAACAATAAGATCTCCTTTGGACAAAAACTCATTAATCATGGAAGTTGCGGCTTCTAAATATCCACCCTCGTTTCCACGCAAATCGATAATAAAAGATTTGGCGTTTTGGTTTTTAAGTTTCGACAAAGCTGATATGAATTCGTTGAAGGTATGACCACCAAATTTTACAACCTTTATAAGACCAATATCTTCGGTAATCATGTAGGCAGTTTCTACGCTATTAACCGGAATATCGCCACGTGTAACTGTGATATCTAATATGTTGGGATCGGGTTTTCGATAAATTCCCAAGGTTACTTTCGATCCTTTTTCGCCTCTCAGGTTTTCTACCACTCCTGAGTTGGTTATGTTTTTTCCGGCGACCAATGAGTCGTTCACTGTAATAATTCTATCGCCTGGTTTTATGCCGGCCGCTTCAGATGGTCCGCCGCTAATAATACCCATTACAACTATAGTATCTTGTTGCACGAAAAACTCCACTCCAATTCCCGAAAAGTGTCCTTCCAGTTCTTCGGTCAATCGGAGCATTTGCTCCGATGTAAAATAACGTGAATGAGGGTCTAAGCCCTCCACAATACTTGGAATAGCATCTTCAAGAAGAAGGGGCATTTTTATTGTATCTACGTACGATTCGTTGATGTAGCGAAGAACGGAATCAAATTTCTCTGATCCAAACCTTCCACTACCCAAGTTGAAAACAGAATAACGATTTCCAATAAATATACCGGTGGCAATTCCTAAAGCAATCCATAAGGGCAGCCAAGCACGCAATCTTTTTTCAGGATTCATTTATATATATTAGTTTTTTCTTTTTTATATTTTTTTAGTGTTATAACTTAACACACGTAATTTCAATATTTGCTCGCTTTAAAAGCTCGGCACCTTCGCTCAAACGATATGAGTCAGTATAAACAACACGTTTTATTCCTGCTTGAATAATTAGTTTTGCACATTCAATGCATGGCGATGAAGTTACATATAGAGTTGCATCTTCACTGCTGTTGTTGGAACGTGCTACTTTAGTAATGGCGTTTGCCTCTGCATGTAAAACGTAAGGTTTGGTCACATTGTTCTCGTCTTCGCATATATTTTCAAAACCAGAGGGAGTTCCATTGTAACCATCCGAAATAATCATTTTATCTTTCACCAAAATGGCTCCTACTTGTCGTCTTTTGCAATATGAATTTTCAGCCCATATTAGCGCCATGCGCATGTAACGTTGGTCAAGCAAAGCTTGTTTTGTATTGTTTTTGCTCATTTAATTTATTAATTAAAACGCAATTAAACTCATGTCCAGCCCTTTAACCGAATGAGTTAGAGCACCTACAGAAATGAAATCAACTCCGGTTTCGGCATAATCGCGAATGGTTAGAAAAGTGATGCCGCCCGAAGATTCTAATTCCACGCGTCCATTCACGAACTCTACAGCTTTTTTAGTTTTTTCAGGAGTGAAATTATCAAGCATCACCCTGTCAACTCCTCCCACACGCAGCACCTCTTTCAGCTCTTCCATGTTGCGAACTTCAATTTCTATTTTCAGAGCTTTATTGTTATCCTTTAAATAACTGTTTGCCCCTAAAATAGCTTTTTCGATGCCTCCGGCAAAATCGACGTGATTATCTTTAAGTAAGATCATATCGAAAAGTCCCATTCTATGGTTCTCTCCTCCTCCAATTTTCACTGCCTGCTTTTCTAAAACACGCATTCCGGGAGTAGTCTTTCGTGTGTCTAACACTTTTGCTTTTGTTCCTTTTAGCACAGTAACGTACTTGTGAGTTGTTGTTGCAATTCCGCTCATGCGTTGCATAATGTTTAGTACAATTCGTTCTGCATTCAGAATTGATTGTACTTTACCCTCAACAGTAAAAACAACATCGCCCGGTTTAACCTTAGCTCCATCGTTAAGAAGCAGATCAATTTTAAGCTCCGGATTTACCTTATGGAAAACACGTTTCCCGATTTGAACTCCGGCTAAAATACCAACTTCTTTAATTATTAGTTTCACTTTGCCCGTGGCATCAGCAGGAATGCTACAAAGTGTTGTGTGATCGCCATCTGCAATATCTTCGGCAAAAGCTAAATCAATTAAATTATCAATAAGATGCTCCATTTAGTCAAACTTATTTTAAAAATCAACTATCTAAACCAATATCTTGCGATCAAATTAGTTTAACCTATTGAGTTTGCGGTTGCAAAAATACAAAAAAAAATGATACGTCTTTGCAATAAAAGAGAAAACAACATTAAGCTTATCAAAATAGAGCATTTATCCTTTTCTTAAGAAGAGTAACTAACACTGTTATTCATCATCAGTTATATACATCGTTTCTTTACCTTTTCCAACACTCCTAATTAACTGTTTTTTTCCGTTTCTTCTATATCCAGATATTATCTATTTTTTATCTGATAACGATAAATGAAATCTTGTGACTTACACATCATTCATCATTTATCTTCTAATTTCTCTTTAGTTTGTGCCTTTTTCCTTTTCCGTTTTACTTCGTAAATATCACTTCTTCTATCACGTAAATTAGTTACGCTTCCAAATTCATTTAACTCCCGCAATAAATCTACATCCAAATCGACAACCAAAATCATTTCCGTATTCGGCGTTGCTTCCGCCTTAATTCCATCGGCGGGAAAAGCAAAGTCACACGGTGTGAAAACCATTGACTGAGCATATTGAATATCCATGTTCTGCACTTTTGGGAGATTGCCTACCGAACCCGCAATTGCGACATAACATTCGTTTTCAATAGCGCGCGATTGAGCACAATTTCGTACGCGCGAATAAGCATTTTGTGTATCTGTTAAAAAAGGCACAAACAAAATATCCATTCCATCTTGGGCCATAATACGGCTCAGCTCCGGAAATTCCACATCGTAACAAATAAGAACTCCAATCTTACCGCAATCTGTATCATATGTCTGGAAACTCTTTCCTCCTTGTAAACCCCAAATTCTTTTTTCGTCAGGAGTTATATGTATTTTTTCATACCTCTCCGTGGTTCCGTCTCGGCGACAAAGATAACCTGCATTGAACAAACCCTCGTCGGTGACTTCCGGCATACTTCCGGAAATAATATTTATGTTGTATGAAACTGCCAGTTCCGATAATTTTTGAATAATGGGCTTTGTAAACTTGGCAAGCTCTCTGATTGCCCCCGATTCGGTTAAATGGTTATACTCCGACATGAGAGGTGCATTGAAGAATTCCGGAAAAAGAATAAAATCGGACTGATAGCGAGAAACAGTATCGATGAAATACTCAACCTGTTCCATCACATCATCCAAATTTCTATACAAACGCATTTGCCATTGAATAAGTCCCACCCGAATATTTTTCTTGGTGAAAACAGGCTTTTTATCCGGCTTTTCGTAATAAATATTTCTCCATTCCATCAACACACCGTAACTCTCAGAAGCTTCATCTCCTTTCAAATAATCTTTAATAATTTTTGAAGGCTGAAAATCATTTGCCATTTGAAAATCGAACACGGGATCGTGAATTTCTTTTCTGCGAACTTTACTTACATATTGTTCGGGCGAAAGTTCTAACGAATAACGATGATAATTCGAAATTCTCCCCCCAAAAACAATTCCTTTTAGATTTAATTGTTCGCACAATTCTTTCCGATAATCGTAAAGTCTTCTTCCCAGGCGCAGACCGCGATAGTTTTTTTGAATAAAAACTTCAATCCCGTATAGCATATCTCCTTCAGGATCGTGGGTGCCAAAATTCTCATTATCTGTTATTTGCTCATATGTATGATGATCATCATATTTGTCGTAATCCACAATTATAGAAAGAGCACATCCTGCAATTTCGCCATTTACCTTTATTGCAACTTGCCCTTCCGGGAAAATTTTAATGAGTTTTTTTATCTTCTCTTCCGACCACATTTCGTCGGAAATGTATTTATAAGAATCAACCATGAATGGTCTTAATTCCCTAAACGCCGTGATTGTGAGATAAGTAATTTCTATATTTTCTATGTCCATTTGTACATCTTTATTTTTATAATAAGAGTGCAAACTTATAACAAAAACATATAATCTCAATCTAAAAAATGTTTTAAATGTTCAAAACGAGTGAATTATACATTGCTCCAAAAGTGCAAGTAACGACAATACTCATTGTATGACTGTCTAAAATTATTAGAATTGTTATTCATCAATATGTTTGGAATCATTCATTTATTCAAAGAATTTGTTATTTTTGTGATTGTTATAACTACTCATCATTCCTTTTACGGCTAATTGTCCCAATTATGAAATTAATAATCAGTTGTGTGTTTTCCCTTTTCACTTTGACCTCACTTTTTTCTCAAGAAATTAGTGGATCGTGGCAAGGTATACTTGAGATACAGGGAACCAATCTTGAAATTGTTTTTCATATTGAAAAGCAGGCGAATAATTTTGTTTCAACAATGGATAGTCCCACACAAGGAGCATTTGGTATTGCAACCACAAAAACATCTTTTGACAACGATAAACTTCAAATAATTGTTTCAAACTTAGGGATATTTTATCAAGCGACGCTCAAGAGCGATTCACTCTTTGGTACATTCAATCAAAACGGTTTGCCTTTTCCGCTTACGCTTGTTAGAACAGAAAAGAAAACTCAACTACGTCCTCAAGAGCCTAAAGAACCTTATCCATATAAAGTGGAGGAGGTAGTTTTCACAAATTTGAAAGAGAAAATTGATCTAAGTGCAACTTTAACGCTGCCCAAAGAAAAAGAGAAGAGTCCGGCTGTTGTTCTTATTGCCGGAAGTGGACCAAACGACAGAGATGAAACAGTATTTGGGCACAAACCTTTTTGGGTGTTAGCTGATTATTTAACTCGAAACGGAATTGCTGTTTTACGATTTGATAAAAGAGGCACCGGAGAATCGGGAGGTGAGTATTTCACTGCAACAACGCAAGATTTTGCGGACGATGCGGAGGCTGCTCTCAATTATCTAAAGAAAAGAAGAGAAATTGATACGTCAAATTTGGGATTGATTGGACACAGCGAAGGAGGAATTATTGCACCCATAATTGCCGCACGAAACAACGATGTAAAGTTTATAGTTCTTATGGCCGGATTAGGAGTTTCAGGTGCCGAATTATCTTTGGCACAAAATCAATTTGCATTCAATAAAACATCTATTTCTGAGAGAGAAAAGGAGGATTTGGACAAGATTCTAAGAAGTATTTACGAATCTGTTACCAATTGGTCTGAATATGTAGGCAGCAACGAAGAAAGAGATACGTTGAAAAAAGAATTAGGTGTTTTGTGGGAAAATCTTCCGCAGGAAATACAACCACAAGTGAAGAAGGACGTTTTTGTTGAGAAAACTACGAGTAACATAGCGTCTCCATGGTTCAGAAGCTTCCTCAAAACAGATCCATTGGTTTATTTGGAGAAAGTTAGCATTCCGGTACTGGCAATTAATGGAGAAAACGATACACAGGTGGAATACCAAACCAATCTCAATAAGATAGAAGCTGCCTTAAAAAAAGCAAACAACAAGCATTACACCGTCAAATCTTACCCACAGCTAAATCATCTTTTTCAAGAAAGCACAACCGGAGAACTTGATGAATATGGAAAAATTGAACAGACAATTTCGCCCGATGTTCTTTCTGATATTACAAACTGGATATTGGAACAGGTGAAATAAATAATTGACAATGGACAGTTGACAGTTGACAACGTGAGTGAAAAGTTAAAAATTAAAAGTTAAAAGTGGTGTGGGGTGTGGGAGAGAATTAAGAATTAAGAATTAAGAGTTAAGAGTGAAGAGTGAAGAGTTAAGAGTTGACATTAAAAGTTAAAAGTGATGAGTTGAGAATTGTTAGTTGTAAGACGTGAGAGGTTAAATATTGCACCATTGTTTTATCCGAATTCCGATTATCGATTATCGAATACCGAATACCGAATACCTATTTCTGTTGCATTCAAAAAAACCTGTTAGGACTGATTTCAAGGGAACAACTATGAAAATAGTATCAGTAAGCAAAATTTTTCACTACTTTTGTAAAATAGTAAATGAAAAAACTGAAATGAGCAAAAAGAAAATAATTATTCGCATTTTATTAATCCTTATCGGATTAATTGCAGCAGCATCCATCTATTTCTATTTTACACTACCGGAATGGAAAGCTTTCTATATTGCCAGCAGCGGCGTTGTTCTCATTTTGAATTTAGTTTTTGCACTATTTTTTATAAATCGCAACTTTAAAAACTAAGAGGTTTGTAATGAAATATGTTGACAGTTTGAAACGAAGCTATTTTATTTCGTTAACGACTTGAAAATTAAAGGACAAAAGAGCAAGTTAAAAGTGTCGAGTTATTTCGGCACAATCCCTAACCCCTAAATTCAAACTCAAATTTCAAACTATCAAAAATCTCTTTTTGAATTGTATTATCCGAATTTGAAAAATGAGCTATCTGCGACATTATTTTCTCTGCATCTTCTTTGTTAGCTCTAATTAGATGTCTCAATACATTTAAAGCAGCCGTGCGCAGGATATTCAAATTTAAATCTACATCTTGTAAAGCTTGCTTTATTATTGGAGGATTTTCTATCTTTTGCAAAGCATCAGAACCTATCAGCATTAAGCGCGTATATAACCAATATCCGGTTAAGCGGATGGAGGGATTAGCATTTAGCGTCCATTGCTTCACTAACTCATGTGCAAAAGGTAAGTTTTGCAATAAGTTTCTACACAAATGTTCTCTTATCTCTTGATTGGGTATTTCGTTTACCCATTTTTTTGCTTGGGCTTTGGTAAACTGATCCACGGGATAAATCATGGTTGATAAAATCTTCATTTCACGCACATCGAGCTTCCATATTTCTTCGGCCAAAGATGAACTTGGTTCATATTTTTGTGCTATTTGTTGAAGACGTAGCACATCGACCCCAAAGTTCATTTTATAATTCATCCCCTTTTCACGCATGCTGGAAGATGCTACCCCATTCATTGCCAAGCGTAAATCTTTTCGTATGTTTCTTATTAAATCATCCATTGCCATTAATTTAGAGAACAAAATTAGCTTATTTAGCCATCAAAACTAAGAAGTTTCCACTAAATTAGTTATTTTTGCACAAAACGTCTTTTATTCTTCGCAAGAATAAAAGCAGATAATAAACTTAAAATCCAAATTTCATGAGACTATTGCTGATTAGTAATTCCACCAATCCGGGCGAGGCCTATTTAGATTATCCAAAACAGAACATCAAAAATTTCTTAGGTGATAAACCCATTAACTGTCTGTTTATACCTTACGCAGCCGTTACTTTCTCATTCGATGAATATGAGGAAAAAGTGAATAGCCGATTGGCTGAAGTTGGCCATAAAGTTACCGGTATTCATCGTTTCGATAATCCTGTTGAAGCTGTTGAGCAAGCCGAGGCAATTGTTGTGGGTGGAGGAAACACATGGCAGTTGGTGAAAATGATTCAAGAAAACAGGCTCATGGAGCCAATACGGAAAAAAGTGATGAATGGCACGCCCTATGTTGGTTGGAGTGCAGGATCTAACATTGCTTGTCCCTCTTTGAAAACAACAAATGATATGCCCATTTTAGAGCCTCAGAGCTTTACAACATTAGGTTTAATTCCATTTCAAATCAATCCACATTATTTGGATGAAAACAATGAAACTCACGGAGGGGAAACCCGTGAAGTGCGTATCATTGAATTTATCCATGCCAACAAAGAAATATATGTTGTAGGTCTGCGCGAAGGTTGTATGTTGGTGTATGAAAACAATAAGCTTACATTAATCGGTTCGCGCACCGCGCGCATTTTCCATTATGGAAAGGATACGATAGAGTTGGGCGAAAAAGATGACTTTAATTTTCTTTTAAATCGATAAAACAGAGTACAAAAAGCTCTCTGCTTTTTGATTTTTTTTATCTTTGCGTTTCTATTCAATAGCAATACCATTTTTTCTGAATAAGACACCCCCTACAGGTTATGCAAAATCAAAAAGCACAAAGAGGAAGAAGATTCCCATTTCATAAGTTCTTTACCGATTCACGCTCAATTGGGCTTACACTTCTTTTGTGCACAGGTTTATCTCTCATAATGACCAATTTGGGTTCTATGGGTGTGATATACCATGACTTCTGGCTTAAAGAGATTCCATTTTTCCATCAGTTAAAGCTGCCTCACAGCCTTCTCCACTTTGTGAACGATGCTTTGATGGCTGTGTTTTTCTTTCAAGTTGGAATTGAAATTAAACGAGAAACTATTGTAGGAGAGCTTTCTTCACTCAATAAAGCTCTTTTTCCGGCAATTGCTGCTTTGTGTGGAGTTGCTTTTCCGGCAATCATCTTCTCCATCATTACACGTGGAAGCGGCTTTGAGAATGGCTGGGCAATTCCCACGGCTACCGATATTGCTTTCTCCTTAGGCATTTTGGCTATGGTTGGGAAATCGGTTCCTTTTTCATTGAAAATATTCTTGACCGCTCTGGCCATTATCGACGATTTATTAGCCATTATAATAATTGCCTTTTTTTATGGAAAAGCTCCTCATGGGCTTTGGCTTGGAGGGGTTGCTCTTTGCATTCTTGCGGTTCTTTACGTTGTAAAGAAACATGCGCATACAAAAATCGGCAGTATCTTGTTTGTTGTGCTTGGAATACTAATGTGGTATTGTATGTTCAACTCCGGACTTCATGCAACTTTTGCCGGTATTATTATGGCAGCGATGTTGCCGGTGAAGAAAATAAACAGATATGAAAGTGTACTTCATCTTCCCGTTGGATTCTTAATTATACCCATTTTTGCATTAGCAAACACCAGCTTGTACATTTCGGGCTCTTCATTTACCAATCTCACTTCACCGCTTAGCTTAGGAATTATCTTAGGTTTGTTTCTTGGCAAACCATTGGGCATTATTTCTGCAACATATTATTTGACAAAACGAAAAATTATAAATCTTCCAAAAGACATTACTTTAAGACAATTTTTGGGTGTGGGATTTCTGGCCGGAATAGGATTTACCATGTCCATTTTTATTTCTACTTTAGCTTTTGACGACAAAATTAACAGCGACACTGCAAAAATTGCAGTTTTAATAGCCTCAATATTGTCGATGACTATTGGATTTATATGGCTTAAAATTAGCTTTCCTCAAATTCCGCAAAGGGAACACGTAGTAAAAACGAGTGAATATAACTGAAAAAGCTAAAACCCTAAAAAAGGAGACGCAAATATTCGAAAATAGATATCGCACATTATTCACGATTTCTATTGATATAGTTTCTCAAACTTTTTTACTGAGAAATCTCAATTTAACTAATTGCACATCAAAAAATGTTCATTAAATTCGTTACCTTTGCCAACACTTCATTAAAAAGAGCTTATGCAACCGGTTAAACCTAAAAAAAGTCTTGGACAGCATTTTTTAAATGACCATGCTATCGCAGAGCGAATTTCGGGAACATTGGATGAGTTTTCTCAATTTCCGGTGCTTGAAGTTGGACCCGGAACCGGTATGCTAACACGTTATTTGTTGGAGCGAAAAAAAGATCTGAAAGTTGTGGAAATTGATTGGGATTCGGTGGCGTACTTAAAACAGCACTATCCTCAACTTAATGATCGTATTATTGAAGGCGATTTCCTCCAATTAGATTTAACCGGATTGTTCGACACACAATTCTGTGTCATAGGTAATTATCCTTACAATATTTCCTCGCAAATATTCTTTAAAGTTTTAGATTACAAAAACCTTATTCCCTGTTGTACAGGAATGATTCAAAAAGAAGTGGCAGAAAGGCTAACATCTTTGCCCGGCAAAAAAGCTTACGGCATATTGAGCGTTTTGCTACAAGCTTGGTATGATATAGAATATCTCTTTACGGTTGACGAGAAAGCGTTTACGCCTCCACCTAAAGTAAAATCGGCAGTTGTAAGACTTACGCGCAACAAGCGCGAAAAAATGAACTGTAATGAGACGCTCTTTAAAATGGTAGTGAAAACAAGTTTCAACAGGAGAAGAAAGATGTTGCGAAATTCTGTAAAGCCTTTATTGTCGGAAAATACCGATGAAGTTTTGCAGCATCCTATTTTCACAAAGCGACCGGAACAGCTCTCTGTTGCACAATTTGAAGAGCTCACAAATATATTGGAACCATTTATTGTTTCTGCAAATAAGGATAACAAATCAAAATAAGTAATCATTATTCATTTATAAAAACTCAGTTAACTCATGTCAGAACTCAAACTCTACTATCACCAAGACAACGTGATTCGTTTAAGCCGAAGCTTAGATTTTTTGAAAAACAATTCAACCCAGATCTTTCTTTGGATTGATTTGAATGACGTGGACGAAGAGGTTGAAAATGAATTGGAAGATTATCTGAAAATATACATACAGGAAGAGGAAGAGATGATTGAGATTGAAATGTCGTCACGCTATATTGAGACTAAGGATACACTCATTGTCAACTCCAATTTTCTTCTCTCCAATTTTGAGCGAGATCCTATATCGTTTATTCTAAAAAACGATCTATTAATAACGGTTAGAAGCAAAGATTTGAGTTCGTTTCACGAAACGGTAAAAAAAATATCAGCCAACCCTAAAAATTATCAAACAGGGGCGTACGTCCTGGTGGCACTGCTGGAAACACGTGTCGAATTTGATGCAGATATGATTGAAAATATGACGCAACGAATTACTCAACTGAGTAATAGCCTTACTTTGCAAGAAGCAGACGAAGAGCTGTTGACTGAAATAAAGGATTTGCAGGAAAAAACCATGTTGTTGCGCGAAAACATAATTGACAAACAGCGAACGGTTTCCAGCATGTTGCGTAGCGAGTTTATTCCGGCTGACTTACATCCCAAGCTCACCATTATTATCAAAGACATAAACTCACTTATTGAACACGTAAGATTCAGCTTCGATCGATTAGATTATTTGCAGGATACTTTTTTGGGATATGTAAATATTGAGCAGAACAAAATAATCAAAATTTTCACCATCGTATCGGTTATCTTTATGCCTCCCACACTTATTGCAAGTATATATGGAATGAATTTTTCAATAATGCCCGAATTGAGCAATAAATATGGTTATCCTATTTCAATTGGACTTATGATTTTTTCCTCATTAATTATTCTCTATTTTTTTAAGAAAAAGAGGTGGCTGTAGAGGGGAATTAAGAATTAAGAGTTAAAAGTTAAAAGTTGAGAGGCGTTTGAAGAAAAGGTTGTGAGGTACGTGGATGCGTGTAAAGGGAAATAGTTTTAGTTGTTACATAGCTATTTGAAAATTGTTTGTATAACGCCCTCGTAGAGAAATTATATGCAACATCTGATAACAGAAACAAATATCCACAGAGATTACCCCTCTACTCTATGGTCAAAAGACTAATCTCTTATCTGCATCAATTTGTAAAATCTGTGGTCGAATATTTTCACACACTTACGCAGTTTGTAAACCGCATATTGCGAAGCATAAAGAAATTGAAAATAAAGGCTTTGCTGTACGATACTGACTGAACGGCAAAAAAGAAATCGCAAAAAAAACAAAACAACATCCTATTCGATGAAAAAAATAATCATTGCCCCCGACTCTTTCAAAGGTTCTCTCACATCCATAGAAGTGGCCAATGCCATGGAAGAGGGAATTAAAAAGGTTTTCCCCAATTGCGAAATCGTGAAAACAGCTATTGCCGATGGCGGTGAAGGAACAACTGAGACATTGGTAAATGCTTTAAATGGAGAAAAAGTAAAAGTGAAAGTTCATGACCCACTCATGCGACCAATTGAAGTGGAATATGGATTGGTAGATAATGGCAGAACTGCTGTTATAGAAATGGCTGCCGCAAGCGGAATTACCCTTTTGCGCAAGCAAGAACAAAATCCAGCTATAACCACTACATTTGGAACGGGTGAAATAATAAAAGATGCATTGAAGTGTGGATGTCGCTCATTTCTGATTGGAATTGGCGGAAGTGCTACCAACGATGCCGGCACGGGTATGTGGAAAGCATTAGGATATCGTTTTTTGGATAAAAACGGAAATGAAACTGATGGAACAGGTAAATCATTGCATTCAATCTGCTCAATAGACAAATCGGGAGCAATGTCGGAACTAAAAGATGCAAACTTTACTATCGCCTGCGACGTAAACAATCCATTCTCCGGACCCAATGGAGCAGCTTCTGTTTATGCTCCTCAAAAAGGAGCCAATAAGCAAATGGTTAAAGAGTTGGATGAAGGATTGGAGAGTTTTCGAAAATTGATTGAAACAGAAACTGAAATTGATTTAAACACTGTTTCGGGTGCGGGCGCTGCCGGTGGTCTTGGTGGAGGTTTCGTTGCTTTCTTAAATGCACAGTTAAAACCGGGTATCGAAATGGTGTTAGAAGCTGTGGATTTCGATAAGCATTTGCAAAATGCTGACTTGGTGATTACGGGCGAAGGCAAATTAGACAAACAAACGGGAATGGGCAAAGCGGCAATCGGTGTTTTGGATGCAGCAAACAAAAGAAATGTACCGGTAATAGCAATTGGTGGAAGCATTGAAGATATCGAAAATCTTAACAAACGTGGTTTTCTTTCACTCTTTTCAATTGTTCCTTATCCAATATCGATGGAAGAAGCAATGCATAAAGAGAATGCTCGGAGAAATACAATACAGATTACTGAACAGATAATGAGAACTATTAAGTACTTCCAAAAAAAGTTAACACAAAACAAATCTACTCCAGCATAAAATGCATCTGCGCCCGATGCTCAGGAAAAACTCCTTTAAATAGTTTTCTTTTTTTTGAAGTACGATACCCCAAAAGAGCTTGTGCTAAATCATATATGGTTAGAGTGAGATGAAGAGGAAGTTTTGCTTTCGTCTCCGAAATAACTCCATTCTGAACCATTAGAAACAGATTGTTTTGAGAAAGAATAGAGTCCGTGACTTCAATTGAAAAAGATTTTTCAGGATATCTCTTTGCGAATAGCTCAAGCATTGTTCGAGCATCAATTACGCGCGTCATACCGGTAAGACTTTTCTTTACAGGATAATCATACCCTGCCGATTCTTCTACAACTACTCTGAAATCGTCAAATGTTTTTTGCACCACCATCTCTCTATCTCTAAATAGGCTGTCAAACTCCTCATAAGCGCCATACAAATCATCCGGATATCGATCTATTAATTCTTTCAAATTGGGCAACTTTTGCCCTTCATCAAAAGTTTGTGCATAACCATACTTATCGTAAAAGAGAAGCAGCCAATGCTCTTGTGGTACTAATATAGAAAGCGGAATTTTCCTTTTAGTAATTTCATGGAATGTTTTTTTTAGCAATTCTGCCATATAGCCCTTCTTCCGCGCTTTGGGCAGTGTGCAAGCGCCTGATATGTAGGCTACAGGAATTTCGGTTCCACAAAAAGTGAAATTGTAAAACAACAATTGCAAAGAAGCAAGAGCTTTTTTACCTTCAAAATAGATTAATGTGTTTTCGTTTTTGTATTTCTCTCGGAAATAGATATCAATGTACGGTTTGGAGTCTCCAAAACAGATCTTCCACATTTCAAGAATCTGAGGTGCAGTTTCCGGAGTGGCATAATCTATCATTTTCTTACTTTTTCCTTTACAATAAACTTCTCTAATAATATATCGGGACGATACGACATTTTCGATTTTCGCAAAGATGGATATCCCATATCTTCTTCGCGATTGATATACGTAAATTCAGAGGCTTCGTTCAACACGAATTGCTGATTGATAATAGCATAGGCTCCCTGAATATCAGCAAATGCTTTTTCTACGTGTACTATAAATGTATCTTCATTCAATTGCGCACCCAATGAAAAAGCTACAATTTCGTCATCTACTTCAATAGCACCGCCTCTAAGATTGAGCGCTTCAAAATTATCTAAGAACAAGGATGTGCTTTTAAAATCTAATTCAAGTGATTCATCCGATGATTCTTTATTGATATCATACCATTTTTGGAGCATATCCTTACAACTGTCTACTTCCCATGGGTTTTTGGTAATTGAAATATAGCGCCATTTGTTTTGAGCAGTGAAACGGTTGATATGATTGCGTTTGCTTTGTAGTTTTTTTCCGGAAAGATTGATCAATTTCTCCGCTCTGTATATGTAATCATACACAGATCGTTCTCTTTTAAATTCAAATCTGCGAGGCATAGCGCTTTCAATTTCCTCGCGCATAGCTTGTGTCACACCTGACATTTCAAACTTTATGGGACATCCACATTCCTCTACCAAAACCTCAATTGCGGATGCAAGATTCCCTTTACCAAATGGAGTTAAATAGGAACAACCGCCTCTGTCACTTGTAAATTTAACAAGCAAGTAGTCTCGCCAAACTGCATACTGAGTTTTGTATTTATGTGCCCATCCATACAAGTTTGAGAAACAACTCTCAGAAGCACGATATGGGTTGTTGATAAGGTATTTATCTATAATTTCTTTATCTTGTAATTCAATATTTCTGAATTCTATCATATAAATATTTTCTTGTTCCTATTTTAGGGATTGTGCCGAAATAA
>JAQVGF010000005.1:0-9620 GCA_028696875.1 Dysgonamonadaceae bacterium | reverse complement strand
CAAGCTGGTGCAGATTTAAAAGCTTTTAAACCCCATTATCTCTCGAACATCCTTTATAGTTTTCGAAGCACTTTCCTTTGCTTTTTCAGCACCCTCACGGGTGACTTTTTTTAAGTAATCGCTGTCTTTCTCTAATTCCAAAATGCGCTCGCGAATGGGAGAAGTAACCGCAATTACATCGGTAGCCAACTGTTTTTTCATATCGCCATAGCGTATTTCGCAAGCATTCCATTTTTGTTCGTAATGATTTACTACCTCATCGGTAGAAACTACACGCATAATCGTAAACAGGTTTTCAATATAATCCGGTTTAACCGAATTTGGCTCTGTCGGTCCGGAATCGGTAAGTGCGCGTTTAACCTTTTTCTCTATCTCTTTTGGACTATCTGATAAATAAATACAATTACCTTCAGATTTCCCCATTTTACCGCTTCCATCCAGACCGGGAATTTTTATCAGCTCTTCGCCAAAATTATAGGCAACCGGTTCTTTAAAATATTTTACGTCGTAGAAATTATTGAAGCGGCGTGCAAATCTACGTGTCATTTCCAAATGCTGTTCCTGATCTTTACCTACCGGAACTTTATCAGCATTATGAATCAAAATATCGGCTGCCATCAAGGTGGGATAGGTCAAAAGTCCAGCGTTCACATTTTCCGGTTGCTTGCGCGCCTTATCTTTGAATGATGCAGTTTTCGATAATTCACCCATATAAACATGCATATTCAAATAAAGATAGAGCTCACTTACTTGCGGAACATCGCTTTGTACATATATAACTGATTTTTCGGGATCGATACCCGCGGCAAGATAATTTACCAGCACATTTTTCACATTCCCGTGCAACATACCCGGGTCAGGATGTGTGGTAAGTGAATGCAAATCTGCAATAAAGAAAAAACATTTGTTCTCTTCCTGCATTTTTATAAAGTTTTTCAATGCTCCAAAATAGTTGCCTAAATGCAAGTTGCCGGTCGATCTAATTCCACTGAGTACAATATCCATGATTTATCTGTTGTTTTATGAAGATACAAAGATAGCAAACAATTATAACATAGATTTAAATGTCGATTACATATTACTACTCTACACGAAAATTAATTGAAGAATAGTTATTATAAAAGATGATATATAGATTTTGTGCACCTACAAAAAGATAGTAAAATAACATTATGATATACTACTTTATAACTCCTGTATGTGGGAAGTTTTTTCAATAAAAAGGAACTGTTCCAAATAAGATAGATTAGAGAAATATTTCCGCAAATAATTCTTTTTTGATGTTTAAAAAGACTATTTTTGCATTAATTCTATTTCAAAATGGGAAAGATATCCTTTATTCATTCTATATTTATGGTATATTTCTCATTCTAAGAAATTAAAATCAACATTATCCTTTTATAAATTAAAAACAAAACTTTATGCATTGGCTAATTAATTCTACTATCGGCCGAAAATTCGTAATGAGTATTTCCGGCTTGTTCTTAATTTTGTTCCTATTATTTCACATGTCAATGAACCTGGTATTGGTATTCTCTTTGGATGCTTATGATCAAGTTACTCAATTTTTAGGAGCAAACTGGTATGCAGTTGTCGCATCGCTTATATTAGCAGCCGGCTTTATTGTCCACATATTGTATGCTTCAATTCTAACACTGCAGAACCAAAAAGCAAGAGGTAAAGACAAGTATGCTGTTAAAAATACCAAAGATGCATCATGGTCCTCAAAAAACATGTATGTGTTAGGATTTGTGGTTTTATCTTTTTTGGTATTGCACATGATTCAGTTTTGGTACGAAATGCAGTTTAAAGAGCTTTTCGGAATGGAAGGTGCAATAAATCGTGGTTCTGAATTAATAGTACCTCTGTTTAAGCAACCACTCTATGTTATTGTTTACCTGATAGCATTTGTTGCTCTTTGGTTACATTTAACTCACGGTTTTTGGAGTGCACTACACACAGTGGGTTGGAACAACACCATTTGGATGAAACGTTTAAAAAATATTTCGTACGTGGTGGCGACCATAATAGTAGCAGGCTTTACAGTAATACCCATTTACGTTTACTTTTTTGTTCCTTCCCCTTTCTAAAA
The DNA here is from genome assembly GCA_028696875.1 of Dysgonamonadaceae bacterium. GTDB lineage: Bacteria > Bacteroidota > Bacteroidia > Bacteroidales > Dysgonomonadaceae > UBA2632. The sequence continues at coordinate 7,528 of JAQVGF010000005.1, read as the reverse complement.
GGGAAGATGATTATATCTCACACTTAAGAAAAATTGAAACATGAATAAATTAGATCCAAAAATACCGGCAGGACCTCTCGCCGAAAAATGGTCAAATTATAAGAGCAATCAAAAATTAGTAAATCCTGCCAACAAACGTCGTTTAGATATTATCGTTGTTGGAACGGGCTTAGCAGGTGCATCTGCAGCTGCTTCGCTTGGCGAAATGGGATTTCAAGTTCACAACTTCTGCATTCAAGACTCTCCGCGTCGTGCTCACTCCATTGCAGCACAAGGAGGAATAAATGCGGCCAAGAACTATCAAAACGATGGTGATTCGGTTTATCGTTTGTTCTACGACACCATTAAAGGTGGCGACTATCGCGCACGCGAAGCCAACGTTTACCGTTTAGCTGAAGTCTCCAATAATATTATCGACCAATGTGTTGCACAAGGAGTTCCTTTCGCTCGCGAATACGGTGGATTATTAGATAACCGCTCGTTTGGTGGCGCACAAGTATCGCGTACATTTTATGCACGTGGTCAAACCGGTCAGCAATTACTTCTGGGTGCTTATTCAGCATTGAGCCGTGCAATTAATAAAAAACAAGTGACCCTGCATGCTCGTTATGAAATGGTTGACTTAGTTCTGATTGACGGACGCGCACGCGGAATTATTGCCCGCAATCTTATTACAGGAAAATTAGAACGTTTTGCTGCTCATGCAGTAGTTATCGCAACGGGTGGATACGGAAATACATTTTTCCTTTCAACCATGGCTATGACCTCTAACGGCTCTGCCGCATGGCACTGTTACAAGAAAGGCGCTATGTTTGGTAACCCCGGAATGACACAAATTCATCCAACATGTATTCCTGTTCACGGTGAATTCCAATCTAAATTGACTTTAATGTCTGAATCGCTTCGTAACGATGGTCGTATTTGGGTGCCAAAGAAAAAAGAAGATGCAGCAGCTATTCGCGAAGGAAAGCTGAGACCTACCGATATAAAAGAAGAAGATAGAGATTACTATTTGGAACGCAGATATCCGGCGTTTGGTAACTTAGTACCTCGTGATGTTGCGTCACGTGCAGCCAAAGAGCGTTGCGATGCCGGTTTTGGTGTTGGAACAACAGGTCTTGCCGTTTACTTAGACTTTGCCGATGCCATTGAGCGTTTGGGCAAAGATGTTGTAGAAGCAAGATATGGCAACCTTTTCCAAATGTATGAAAAGATTATTGACCACAATCCATACGAAACTCCAATGATGATTTATCCCGCTGTCCATTATACAATGGGTGGAATTTGGGTTGATTACGACTTGATGAGCACCATACCCGGATTGTTCGCAATTGGCGAAGCCAACTTCTCCGATCACGGAGCAAACAGATTGGGTGCATCAGCATTGATGCAAGGCTTGGCCGATGGATATTTCGTGCTTCCTTACACTATTCAAAACTATTTGGCAGATCAAATTAACATACCGCGTTTCAGCACAGACAGACCTGAGTTTGAAAAAGCAGAGAAAGATCTCAACGATCGTATTCACAAATTGATGAATATAAAAGGGGAGCACTCCGTAGATTATTTTCATAAAAAACTGGGTCACATCATGTGGGACAATGTAGGAATGGGTAGAGAAGCCAAAGGATTGAAGAAAGCCATTGAAGAAATAGCAGTTTTGAAAAAAGAGTTTTGGTCTAATGTTCGCATTCCGGGAGTTGCAACCACAACGAATCAAGAGTTGGAAAAAGCATTACGTCTGGCTGACTATTTTGAAATAGGTCAACTAATAGCGCGCGATGCTCTTAACAGAGAAGAATCTTGCGGTGGACACTTCCGTTTGGAACATCAAACTGAAGAAGGCGAAGCCTTACGCCACGATGAAGAGTTTTCGTATGTTGCATGCTGGGAATATAAAGGCGAAGAAGCCGCACCGGTTATGCACAAAGAGCCATTAGACTATGAATTCATCGTTCGTGAACAACGAAATTATAAATCGTAAAAAATAAAAAATCATGGATATAGATATAAATATTAAGGTTAAAGTTTGGCGTCAAAAGGGACCAAAAGAAAAAGGCCGTTTCGAAACGTATGGACTAAAAAACATTTCTCAAGGAAGTTCTTTCTTAGAAATGATGGATATTCTTAATGAACAACTCATTAACGAGGGTAAAGAACCCGTTGTTTTTGATCACGATTGTCGAGAAGGTATCTGTGGGATTTGTAGTTTATACATCGATGGATATCCACACGGACCGGACGAAGACATCACAACTTGCCAGCTACATATGCGTAAGTTTAATGAAGGCGACACCATCACTGTTGAACCATGGCGTTCTGCAGGTTTCCCTATAATCAAAGATTTGATGGTAGACAGAACTTCTTTCGATAAAATAATTCAGGCAGGTGGATACGTCTCAGTTAACACCGGCGGTGCACCAGATGCAAACTCAATCCCTATTCCAAGACATGACGCTGAAGCAGCTATGGACTCTGCAGCATGTATTGGATGCGGTGCTTGTGTTGCAGCATGTAAAAATGGATCGGCTATGCTATTTGTTGCAGCAAAGGTTACTCAGTTAGCTCTGCTGCCACAAGGCAGAGCCGAAGCGAAGAAAAGAGCTAAATCGATGGTTGCAAAAATGGATGAACTTGGATTCGGTAACTGCACCAACACAGGAGCATGTGAAGTAGAATGTCCAAAAAACATAGCTATTACCGATATTGCACGCTTAAATTATGAGTTCTTAAATGCGAAGATCAGAGATTAATAGCTTTTTATAGGAGAGTTTATTCGTTAATTTTTAATTGCGGCATTAACCATATAATAATTGGTTGGTGCCGTTTTTTTATTTAATGGAAAGTTGAAAATTGAGAATTGAAAATGTACAGAAATGGTTTTTTTAAACAAAGTCATCTGTTATTTAAGTTTTCAAGCAACTGCTTCAAATAAATAGCTACTCAATAATCAGATACAAATGAAATTCGCAGTTGGTGCTGATATTCATCCGTGCCTTTGAGAATAATGTAAATTGGCACAGATAAATATTTGCACCAGCAAGGGGATAAAATATTGAGGAACTTTCCGTCGGTTTTAACCAACGGAATAGTTGCAGTAAACATTGCGAGCTTCAGCCACATTTCCAGAAAATCTGTTAGAGCTTGAAAGGAATGTGCTTAGAACCAATAACAACTGTACGTGTAATGAAAGAACTAACTTCAAACACTCTATTCTAAATTACGTATTTCCATTCAATCTCACACCATTTAATAATTATTTTAAGTTAAAACACTAAAGTTTGAAACATTATCCGTTACATTTGTTGTTATATAAGAGAAACGGGTATTTATTTTTTTTAATCAAAAAACGAATTGAAATGAAAAAAAACAGATTATTAGTAGTAGTACTTATTGTAGCATTTAGCACAATAACTACCGCAGGTTATGCTCAAATACGTTTGGGGTTGAGAGGAGAAGTGGGATTAAACAAAGCAACTTTTTCTAAAGATGCAATTAAAGTTGAAAACCTAAATTCATTTAAGATAGGACCAACCGTTGAGGTAATGCTCCCTATAATGGATTTGGGTTTTGAGGCTTCTCTTTTGTACAATAATAACAAAATGGAGATTAGAGATGATGGCAGCGCTTGGCAAAAAGTTGAAGAAACCAATCACTACATTGATATCCCCGTAAACTTGAAATATAAGTTTGGTCTGATTTTACCAGTTAAGATTTATGCTGCCGCAGGCCCTTATGCAAGAATTCATATAGGAGGTGATGAAGATTTTAAAAAAATCTCTGATGATATTAAAGCAAAGTCGTTTGAAGCCGGGATTAACTTAGGATTAGGTTTAGAACTTTTCAAAAGATTAGCAGTGGGTGTAAATTATGGGCTGCCACTAACTGATAATTACTCTGCAAATAAACCTGAATGGACCGATGCTTTTAATAATAAAGATGGACTTTGGTCTCTACAAGCAACAGTTTATTTATAGAAGATGTCTTTGTTTGCCGATGTAATCTTACCATTAGCACTTGCTGATAGCTACACTTACGTAATTCCCAAAGAATTAGAAAGTACTATTCGGCCGGGATTCAGGGTAATTGTACCCTTTGGCAAAAATAAGTTTTATACGGGCATTGTTTTGAGAGTTCACCAAAACAAACCGAAAAATATAATTTTAAAAGAAATCCACTCGCAGCTCGATTCCAACCCCATTGTGAATCAACCCCAATTGAAGCTGTGGCAGTGGATTTCTTTTTATTATATGGCGCCCATGGGCGATGTATACAACGCTGCGCTTCCGGCACAACTGAAACTTGAAAGCAAAGCATATGTTTCTCTTTCCTCAGATTATCAGAGTCACAATGCATCGTTAACCCCTACTGAACAAGAAATTGTTGGTTACCTGCAGCACTTCAATTCGCCCAAACAAATATCAGAGTTATCACGCAATTTGGATAATAAAAATTTATTGTACCATATCAACTCTCTTTCTACAAAAAAAGTAGTCTCTATCGGACAAATCATTCATCAAAAATATAGAAAGAAAACAGAACGCTACATTCGCATCCATCCCAACTTCAATATAGAAATTGCAGAAGAAACATTAAGCAGAGCAAAAAAACAATGGGAGCTGTTTCAATCTTTGCAATGTTTTTTCGATGAACACAACGTTGACTCTATCAGAAGAAAAGATATCTTAAAAGATGAATTGTTTTCTTCTCATGTTTTATTGGCACTGATCAACAAGGATGTTTTGGAACAGTTTGAAATTGCTACGTCACGTCTTGAAAACGATAAACTTCAAACGCAAACAGCTAAAACTCTCACCAAGTCTCAGCAAGAGGCATACACACAAATAAAAAATATTTTTCAGGAGAAAAATGTTTGTTTGCTCCATGGCATTACTTCATCCGGGAAAACAGAAATATACATCCAACTCATCAACGATGCATTGGAAAAAGGCAAACAGGTGCTCTATTTGCTCCCCGAAATTGCGCTTACCACACAATTAACAAACAGATTGCAAGTCGTATTTGGAAATGATTTAGCTATTTATCACTCCAAAATTAATGATAACGTACGCGCAGAAATTTGGCACAAAATGATTTCGGACAATCCCTTCAAAATTATAATTGGCGTTCGTTCTGCCGTGTTCATGCCTTTCTCCAACTTAGGTCTAATAATCATTGACGAAGAACACGACCAAAGTTATCGGCAAACTGACCCATCGCCCCGTTATCATGGCAAGAATACAGCCATCATGTACGCCCGGTTTCAACAAGCCAAAACTTTATTAGGTTCCGCAACTCCTGCCATCGAATCATACTACAATGCCCTTTCGGGCAAATATGGATTGGTAAAACTAACAGAACGGTTCGAGAATATGGCTTTGCCGGAAATTACGCTTGTTGACACCAAAGAGTTGCGACGAAAAAAAATGATGAAATCGTTACTCTCCCCACTTCTCATTCAACAAATGGAGGAAGCATTAGCCGCTCAGCAGCAAGTTATTCTGTTTAGAAATCGTCGCGGCTTTGCTCCCATTATGGAATGCAAGAATTGTGGCTACATACCCAAATGTGAGCATTGCGATGTAACGCTTACTTATCATAAGTATCAAGACAAACTCAAATGTCATTATTGCGATGCCACTTATTCCATGCTCATCGAATGCCCCGAGTGCCACACAAACGGCTTACAGCTATTAGGAAGCGGCACAGAGCAGTTAGAAGAAGAGGTTGAAAAGCTTTTTCCTGAAGCGGTTGTGGTAAGAATGGATACCGACACCACTCGTGGAGCGAAATCGTATGAACAGATATTGACAGACTTCTCACAGGGAAAATCACAAATATTGGTTGGAACCAAAATGGTATCGAAAGGATTAGACTTCGATAATGTGCGTGTTGTGGGTGTTATCCAAGCCGATAGTCTGCTGAACTTCCCCGATTTCCGCTCACACGAGGAAGGCTTTCAGATGATTACGCAAGCCAGTGGGCGTTCAGGCCGAAAAGGTGTTGCCGGCACAGTAGTCATTCAAACTACTAATCCCAATCAACCCATTTTTGATTATATCAAAAATAACGATTATGAAAGCTTCTTTAATGCACAAATTGCAGAGCGAAGGCTTTTTAAATATCCGCCCTATTATCGTTTGATTGCCATAAAACTGCGCCACAAATATGAAACAAACGTATCGCAGTGTGCCGATTATTTTGCAATGTTGCTAAAAAAGGAATTAGGAGATCGAGTCTTAGGTCCCGCAAAACCGGCTGTAGGAAGAATTCAGCAAATGCATATTCGAGAAATATTATTGAAAATGGAAATGGGCTTCCCGGTTGAGCAAGTAAGAAACATACTGAAACATCACGAAGAGACCACAAGAGAACGTAAAAAATTCAAATATGTTAGAATACATTACGAAATAGATGTTTGATAAATATGTTATATAACACTGTTTTATAATATGTTTTTTAATTTGGCTTATTCAAAAATGAAGTATATCTTTGCTTCCGATAACCTAAAACAATCTTTTTTACCTTATCCTAATATCCGAAAATTAACCAAAGGGAAAAATAGATCAACTCGGCCGAGATGGTCTATTTTTTTTGTTGAAATATTCACCATCCCCTCTCTTCAACACTTTTAGATTGATTTGATAGCTGTTCTTGATTAAACAATCGGGTAAAATGTCGCTGTTCGCGTGTATCGTGAAGCGAAATTTGTTGTGTTATCTCTTTTGCTTCACAAACATTCACCCTGTGAAATTCATGTGAACATATTTCACAGGGCTAGCCGATTGCAAATCGGCGCGAGCAAACTTTTCCAACTTTAACATAACTCACTCCCTTCTTTTCACATTCTCAAATTCGTAACAGGGATTTTTATGCTGTGGAATTTTTATTTATTGTAATCTTATAGCGAAATATTCCTGCTTTTTCTCTTTCTGCATTTTGTGGTTATAATACATTGTTTTCACTCCTCAAACCTAACCACAAACCTCGTCAACCCATCATCATAAGTGCGAAGAGAATAACTGCAATCGTGTTGTGAAAGCACTTCGCGAATAAAAAGCAAGCCCAACCCCTGCCCCATCGGCTTACTGGAGAAGAAGGGATTGAACAGTTTGCTCTCAATCTCTTTGCTAATGCCCTTGCCAGTATCAGCAATTTCAAGCGACAGTTTTTGGGCGTTGGTTGTGATGGTTATTTCTCCATCTTGTTCGATACTTTCAACGGAGTTTTTAATAATATTGAGCAATACTTGCTCGAAAAGCGATGCGTCTAATTGTAATAAAGGTAAAGCCTCATCGGGAATGAAGTTGAGTTTGATGTTTCTCTTCAAGCACATCACTTCCATAAAGCGTGTAAGCGATTTAATTAGCTCGTTCAGATTGACGGGAGAAAGCACAGCTTTTGGAATCTTCACCACATCGGCAAAATTGGTGATAAACTCACTCATACTAAAAGAGCGATCGATGCAAACTTGCATGGCTTCGCGCATATCGTCTGTTTTGGGAACTGTTTTAAGTTCTTCTTGAAC
>JAQVGF010000104.1 GCA_028696875.1 Dysgonamonadaceae bacterium | reverse complement strand
TTACCGCTCGCGCCGATTTATCTTTAATCGGTGTGTCGCGAAGCGAAATGTTTTTATATTTTTCTTATTCTCACTCCTCTGACAAAATGGCACTCTCCTTTTTCCAAAATCAGGTCGGCTCTGAATCGTGTGGGCAATATGTTTTGCTCAAGGTTGGGCAAGTTAATGGTGTCCCACACCTGATTTGCAAATTCCATACTTTGTTCTTTTGACAATTCTGCATATTGATGAAAATAGGATTCCGGATTCAGAAATGCCGTTTTTTGCAGAGTCAAAAATCTTTCAACAAACCATTGACGCAAATCTTTCTGACTTGCATCAACATAAATAGAAAAGTCAAAAAAATCAGAAACAAAAACACGTTTTTTTCGCTTGCTTTCGGAACCCCTTGGTACTTGCAACACATTAATCCCTTCCACAATTAATATATCGGGATATTCAATTTCTTGTCTCTCATCCGGCATGACATCATAGTAAAGATGTGAATAAACGGGCGCAGTTAGTTCCTGACGTCCCGATTTAGCAGCCGAAAGAAATGCAATAAGTTGTTTGGCATCGTAACTTTCAGGGAAGCCCTTGCGATTAAATATTCCACGCCTTGTTAATTCGGCATTCGAATAAAGAAAACCATCCGTTGTAACTAATTCCACATTCAGGTTTCCGGGAGTCAGCGAAAGGAGTTTTTGCAAAACACGAGCTGTAGTGCTTTTGCCGGCTGCTACACTTCCGGCAATACCAATGATATACGGAACCCGATAGCTTGAATTATTGAAAAATTCATCGCGCTCGTTGTGTAGATTCCGGTAGTGAGTAATGTGTATTTGCAAAAGTCGAACTAAGGGAATATAAATTTCTTCTATCTCTTCAAACGTAAGCGGTTCGTTTAATCCTTTAAGCTTGTTCAAATCTATTTCAGAAATTGGAAAAGGAAACATAGGATGTTCTTCCAGTTTACTCCACTCATCACGTGTAAAACTTCGAAAAGGAGAATAGGTAGCTTTGTATGTTTTTTTTGTCATTGATTCTCTATTTTGCAATATCATCGATTAAGAATATAAACACAAAGTTAAACGGTTTGTTTGTAACAATTACATTTTACAGTAAATAAAAAAACCGATGGTTTCAAAAACCATCGGTTAATAGTAGAATATGTATAAGAAGTTAGCTGTTAGCTATCCGTATTTAATCCTTCGTAGTTCCGTTTAATAAAATCGCTTAGCGCCTCGCCTCTCAACATTCCGTTGGAGAGCAAAGCCAGGTCTATCAATTGATGCAAGGTTTTGTTTTCCGAAGCATATTGAGTGAGGTCTTCTTTTTCTTTCGATTCTGTTTCGCTTATCATTGCAGCAATTATTGGATGATCAATATTCAATGAAACCTGATATGTATCGGGCATCTCACCATAAAAAGCCATTCCCGGCTGCATGGACGACATCTCTTTCATTCTTCTTGAAAACTCATTTTGAGTAATCTGAATGGGGCGTGAATTTTCACCCAGTGCTTTGTAATCAACCGTGAACTCTGTTTTTTCCATTTTTGGAAGTTGAGATTTAACCACTTCATTCAATGCTTCTTTTTGCGTATCGGTCAAATTGACTTCCGTAGTTTCTTCTTTAACGATAATATTTTCAATAGTATCACTATCCACACGGATAAACCTACTTTTTTCAATTTTCTGTTCCAATAAGCCTACCCAGTGTGTATCTAACTGGCCGTCCATTATCAGCACATCGTATCCTTTTTCTTTTGCTGCATCAATGAAGGTGTACTGATCTTCTTTGTTATTCGCATACAAATAAACCAGATTACCGTCTTTATCGGTCTGATTTTCCTTAATCAGCGTTTGATATTCATCCAATGTGAAATATTTTCCTTCTATGTTTTTAACCAATGCGAAGCTCATGGCACGATCGTAGAACTTCTCGTCCGATAACATTCCGTATTCAATAAATAGTTTTAAACTATCCCATTTTTCTTCTAATTGATTTCTCTCTTTTTTGAAAATCTCCTCCAATCGGTCAGCTACTTTTTTGCTAATGTGATTAGATATTTTTTTCACATTGTGATCGCTTTGTAAATAAGATCTGGAAACATTTAGCGGAATATCGGGAGAGTCGATAACACCATGCAACAATGTCAAAAACTCAGGAACAATTCCTTCCACCGAGTCGGTTACAAACACCTGATTGCTGTATAGTTGTATTTTGTTACGCTCTAAATCGATGTTGCTTTTTATGCGTGGAAAATATAAAATTCCGGTAAGGTTAAATGGATAATCCACATTGAGGTGAATCCAAAATAGGGGTTCTTCTGCAAAAGGATACAACTCTTTATAAAAATTCAGATAATCCTCATCTTTCAACTCCACAGGTTTGCGCGTCCATGCCGGAGTAGTGTTGTTAATTACATTGTCTTCGTCCGTATCAACATGTTTGCCATCTTTCCATTCTTGTTTTTTTCCAAAAACAATGGGAACCGGCAAAAATTTACAATACTTGTTTAATAGAGTGCTTATTTTTTCTTTCTTCAGAAACTCTTGGTTCTCATCGTCGATATGGAGAATAATATCGGTTCCACGCGACTCTTTTTCTATTTTTTCAATAGTATACTCCGGAGTACCATCACACGACCATTTCACTGCTTGAGCATCCTCTTGATACGATTTGGTTACTATTTCCACTTTTTTAGCAACCATAAAAGCCGAATAAAATCCCAGTCCAAAATGACCAATTATTGCGTGAGCATTGTCTTTGTATTTATCTAAGAAATCATTGGCAGACGAGAGTGCAATTTCATTGATATATTTATCAATTTCTTCCGCTGTCATACCAACTCCATTATCGGAAATTGTAAGCGTTCCCGCTTTCTCATCAATAGAAACTCGAATGGAAAGATCGCCCATTTCACCTTTAAAATCCCCTACAGATGAAACTGTTTTCAATTTTTGAGTAGCATCAACAGCATTTGAGACTAACTCGCGCAAAAATATCTCGTGATCGCTATAAAGAAACTTTTTGATAATGGGGAATATGTTATCCGTTGTAACTCCAATTTTTCCTTTTTGTGTCATACTTTTAAAAATTAAATGATTGTTTTAATTAGAGATGCAAAAAATATGCCAGCTTCCTGATTATGTTAAATCGATGTCTGTCAAAAACTTTAAAACGATGCTTAAATTGGATTATCTGAATTATCTAATTTAAAAAAAAGGATGTATCAAAAACACCAATTAAGTATTAATAATTATGGAGTTATGTTGTTCTATCTATATCGTATAGATGATATCAATAGTGGAATAATTAACTAAATTGGGGGTACTGTTTTGTTATATTCACTGAAATACAAAGAGTTATCGGTTACACCTATATAGATAACATTTATTAACCAAAGAAAATCCCATTTTACATTATAGTTCCATTATAATTTTGTTATCTTTGTTCATAGTTAAGTGAAAAAAACAGTACACAATCATTCACTTCTTATAAAAAGAACAATTATGGATAAAGACAATTTATTTGAAACTAATCTTCTCGGATTACAAGACAACATGCTTAATTTTGCATTGACGCTTACCGCAGACAGAGAAGCCGCTAAAGATTTATTGCAAGAAACTACCCTAAGAGTATTAGATAATAAAGAGAAATATTACGAAAATGTAAATTTTAAGGGTTGGGTATTTACAATTATGCATAACATCTTTGTTAATAATTATCGTAAGATTGTTAGAAGTCAAACGATTATTGATAGAACAGAAAACTTATATCACCTCAATCTTCCACAAGATTCAGGCTTCGATACACCCGATGGAGCTTATACCATTAAAGAAATAAATAAAGCTATTAATAGTTTCACCGATGAGTATAAAGTACCGTTTTCTATGCACGTAGCCGGTTACAAATACGAAGAAATTGCTCAACATTTGGGCTTGCCAATCGGAACTGTAAAGAGCAGAATCTTTTTTGCAAGAAAAAGATTGCAGGAAATGCTAAAAGATTTTAGACACTACTCAGAATAAAGATCTCATTTATATATTATAAATCAAAAAAAAGAGGAATCTCATTAGAAGATTCCTCTTTTTTTTGTTTTCCCTGCCCCTCGTTTGTCCCGATGAGATAGCGGGAAGGGGTTAGTTGTCAATTGTTTTTAACAATAAAAATAAACAACTTTCTTTATATCAACAGCTTTACTCAGTTTGGTATAATTTCGAGTAGAGCTATATTTTACGATTTTGTAAAAAGGATGTTAGATTGATTTATATTTATGTGTTAGAAACGCTTCAATTAGTAAACACCTTTCACCAATTTCTGTTTTGTTTGATACAACCGAAACTGATTATTCCTTTTTCTCTTTTGGAACAGTAAACTTTCTGGGGTTTTTCACCTTTTGCTTCAATAAAGCAATTTCCAACACTTCTTTGATGTCATCCACATAATGAAATTTCAAACCTTTCAGATAAGCAGGTTTAATTTCGTTTATATCTTTTTCATTTTCTGAACAAAGGATTATCTCCTTTACTCCTGCACGTTTTGCAGCAAGGATCTTTTCGCGAATTCCTCCCACTGGAAGCACTTTTCCACGCAAAGTAATTTCGCCTGTCATAGCCACGTTGCTCTTCACCTTACGTTGTGTAAATGCCGATGCCATCGACGTAATCATTGTAATTCCGGCTGATGGACCATCTTTGGGGATTGCTCCTTCCGGAACATGCAGGTGAATATTCCAATGTTGAAAAACATCCGGATCGATATCCAATTCTTCTGCATGTGATTGCAGGTATTCTTTTGCCAGCATGGCCGATTCTTTCATCACATCGCCTAAGTTACCTGTCAGAGTTAGCTTTGCTTGTTTGCCGCGACTGAGCGATGTCTCAACCAATAAAATTTCGCCTCCAACAGAAGTCCATGCTAAGCCGGTTACAACTCCTGCATACTCGTTGCCTTGATACCTGTCTTTGTTGTATTCTTCAACACCCAGGTATTCTTGTAAATCGCTAACTTGTAGCGATTGCGGATATTCTTCATTACTTGCAATTTTGCGTGCCACTTTACGAAGAATCTTCGCAATCTTTTTGTTCAATTCGCGTACGCCCGATTCACGGGTGTAACTTTCAATTATTTTCGCCATTGCATCTTTGGATATTGTAAATTCTTTTTTCTTTATCCCATGATTATCTAATTCTTTTGGAAGCAGATGACGACTGGCTATTTCTATTTTTTCCTCCATTATATATCCGCCAACATCTATCAACTCCATTCTGTCAAGCAATGGCCGAGAAATGGTATTTAAATTATTGCCTGTGGCAATAAAAAGAACTTTCGATAAATCGTAAGTAATAGAGAGATAGTTATCTAAAAAAGAGTCGTTTTGTTCGGGATCCAGAACCTCTAATAAGGCCGATGAAGGATCACCTTTAAAATCGCTGCCAATTTTATCTATCTCATCCAAAACGAATACCGGATTTGATGATCCTCCTTTTTGAATGTTTTGTATAATTTTACCCGGCAGCGCTCCAATATAGGTGCGTCGATGTCCTCTAATTTCAGCTTCATCGTGCAATCCACCCAACGAAATGCGGATATATTTTCGATTCAATGCTTCTGCAATGGATTTTCCCAATGATGTTTTGCCCACTCCGGGAGGTCCATGAAGGCAAATAATAGGAGCTTTCAAATCACCTTTGAGTTTTAAGACAGCCAAATGCTCAATAATTCGCTCTTTCACCTTTTCCATACCAAAGTGATCGCGATCTAAGACTTTTTGTGCATTTTTTAAGTTGAAATTATCATCGGTATATTCATTCCAAGGCAGTTCCAAAATAGTTTCTAAATAACCATACTGAACTGAATAGTCCGGCGATTGTGGATTTAAACGTTCTAATTTGCTTATTTCTTTTTCAAATGTTTTTGCAACATCGTTGCTCCATTTCTTTTTCTTTGCTTTTTTTCGGAATTCATCAATTTCGATTTGTTGCGTATTGCCGCCTCCCAATTCTTCCTGAATTGTCCGGATTTGTTGCTGCAAGTAATACTCCTTTTGTTGCTGATTGAGGTCTTCACGCGTTTTCATCTGGATATTCATTTTCAGCTCCAGAATTTGCGTTTCTCTATTCATAATTGTCAACAACCGGAAAGCACGTTTTTTGTCCTCATCAATTTCCAGCAACTCTTGTTTTTCTTTGCTATCAATTGGCAAATTAGTAGCACTATAGCTAACGAGCATTTCGGAAAACGACTCACTGTTAAGCGTATGAATCAATTCTTTGGGCGGTTCGCCCAATAAATTGAGCATTTGAGTCATACTATCGCGAATCGATCCTAAAATTGCTTCGTATTCTTTATCATTTTTCTTTGCCGGAGTGCTCTCTTTAATTTCATAGTGTGCTTTAAAGAAAGGCTCGCTTTGAGTCATTTCAGTCCATATAAATCTCTTCTTGGCTTGAACGATTATGCTGAAATTGTTTTCCGAGAGTTCAATAACTCTCAAAACTTCTGCAATAACACCGGTATTGTAAAGATCTTTTGATTCAGGATCTTCTATGTCTATGTCTTTTTGACAGACCATCCCAATGTATTTTATTTTTTTGCCTATGGACTTAACCAGTTTTATCGATTTTTCTCTCCCAACAGATATGGGCAAACTCGAACCGGGAAATACAACAGTATTTCTCAAAGGTAAGATTGGTAACTCCTCAGGGAGTAAACCCTGATCAATATCAAGGTTTCCTTCCATAAAATCTCCCGCAATAAACGATATTACGTTCGGATCGTTTTCCTCTAATGTAAGTCTATGTAGTTTTCTTTGAGACATATTTTTTTATTCAATCGTGAAATTTGTTATTGGCAACTAACACAACTATATTTGCGTTTGTGGTTGAGTTAATGCATCTTTTGAACGGAAATGGTGCTCTGTTTGTTTAAACAGTGCACTTTTTCTTTATCAAATTATTTGCTGTCAACTCTATAATAATCCAAATTCCGTGCCAAACTATTACTCTATCATCAATTATGGCTAATTTCTTTTTCCAATTCAAGCAATTCACTGTTTATCAAGACCAGTGTGCTATGAAAGTAGGTACCGATGGTGTGCTTTTGGGAGCATGGAGTGATGTTTCAGCTTGCAAAAATATATTAGATGTTGGCACCGGAACGGGGCTAATCTCATTGATGCTGGCACAGCGGAGCCCAAATGCAGATATTGTTGCCATCGATATAGATGAAGATTGCTCCATTCAAGCAAAGCAGAATATTGCTCAATCCTTGTTTGCAAATCAGATTAATGTACAACAGATATCTTTTCAAGATTTTTTGAACAGTACAAAAAAGAGATTTGACTTAATTGTATCAAATCCTCCTTATTTTCAAAACGCGCTCAAATCGCCTGACATTTCTCGCAACTATGCACGACATGACAATACCTTATCATATAAGGATATTTTTGCTACCGGCGATTCTCTGCTGAGCAAAAAAGGGCGTATAGCATTGATTCTTCCTTCCGATTTGAAACAAAAGGTGATTGATGATGCAGCAAGAGCAAATCTATATCCGAGTCGAATTACGCATGTTTTCCCTTTGCCACACAAACCGGCTAAAAGAATTCTTATTGAGTTTGTAAAATCTCAAACAAACATCGCTTGCAAAGAGAACAAGCTGGTTATTGAGACCGGTCGTCACCATTATTCTGAAGAATTTAAACGTCTTACCAAAGGGTTTTATCTGGATAAATAG
>JAQVGF010000103.1 GCA_028696875.1 Dysgonamonadaceae bacterium | reverse complement strand
TCGATGGGAGTGCCGGTTAATGCCAGTTTATAGACCGAGTTTAACTTTTTGACAGATTCAAAAGTTTGTGATGAGGGGTTTTTTATATATTGACTTTCATCTAATATAAGATATTCAAATTCAAACCTTTGCAAGAGATCAATATCTTGTCTTACTATTCCATAACTGGTAAGAATAAGTTGATATCGATCTATAGCTTCCTCAAATTTGTCTGCCTGAAAACGATCCGGTCCGGCATGGATATATACGTTTAAGTTAGGTGCAAATTTTGACAATTCATTTTTCCAATTGTGAACAAGAGAGGTGGGCATAACAACCAGAGAGGGAGATATGTCAGTTTTGATAGAGATTTTCTCTTTGTGTGGTAATTCTTTGTGGGATATCTCTTTTAATTGTTCATCAAAAAGCGATAGTTGAATGGGAGCTCTGTTTCTTACTGTTTTCTCCTCATTTTCTTTTGTTTCAGAATAAACATTCAGTAACACGGCAATGGTTTGCACTGTTTTCCCCAATCCCATATCATCAGCAAGGCATCCACCAAAGGTGTTTTGTCTAAGATACAACATCCACCTATAGCCTTGAGTCTGGTAGTTCCGGAGCGTAGCATTCAAAGAATCGGGTATCTCTGTTGGCAACTCCAGCTTCAGCGTTTCTCTATTTGGCAAAAACCCTTTTTCTGCCAAATCTTTTACACGAAAATGGTATTTATTTAGTTGGATACTATTGTTTGATACGTTACCGAAACGGAACAAATCATCAAATCGGGCAAACCATTCGGAGGGTAAAATAGCAATTCGATCGTCCGGCAACACATATTCGCGTACGTTATTACGAATATGATCTCTAAAATTTATGAAAGGGATTGCAATATCACCAAAATAAGCAATGCAGTTTACATCAAACCAATCCCTTTTTTCCTCTGCATTGAATTGCAGAGCAATCTCTCCGGTGAAATAAACTCTCTTACCTACCGATTGTTTCAATTCGAAATGTTGTAATAACTCCTTATTTTTATTGAGCCATTCAATTGTTCCGTTGGAGTGAGATTCATGTGTGTGCGAAGAACTTACACAAAATTGCCCGCTTAGTGTGGTTTCTAAGCCTCCCTCTTTAAGCAAACGGATACAATTACGCTCCCATTTTTCATCTCTGTAAAACCACCCGATGGAGATATGAGGATGCTTTTCAATTATTTCTACCTCTTTTTTATAGGGTCTGTCGATGGTAAACTTATGAGTCCCATAACGAAACCGCAAATTAAGAACCGGTCTTAATTTGAAATCTATCTCTACTGTCAACATAGCAACGGGTTGATGTTTCTGCTCAAAGAGATCGATTCCCTCTGTTTCCACATCATAGTTTTTCACGCATTTATAAACGAACTTATCAATATATTCCGAAACGTTACGTTGAGGAACCTCTATAAATTTCTTTTTCAGAAAAGGACGTAGTTTTTTCTCATCCACATCTTTAAAAGTGTGTAGCTGATTGCCAATAACTGCTTGTGCAGGTTTATCACAAAGAGGCGCATACAATTGATTGAAAAGGTTAATATCGTTCTTATTGTTACGAATCTGAACGGTGTAAGTGAAAGTTTCAAGATTTCTAAAAATGAAAACCATTTCTGAAGGCTCAGTCAGTACTTGTAAAATATTACTTGCGCGAAAATCGCGAATTTGCATCTTTTGCCTGATAAAAATGGGAGTTTTGGTAATACGCTGGGCTTGCAATATCTGTTGGTGCCGTGCTTCAATAAAGGGACGTATGTATCTCTCTATGGTCTCGGAGGTTGCATTTTTGATAAAATCTGATTCACTTTTATCGCGTGAGTATTTTTTCATTAACTCTTTATCAGCATACCGTTCAGCCGTTTTCACAATTTGCTTTTCATCTTCACTTAATGCACCAAAGTTAGTCGAATTTTTTGTTGCAGCTTCAGCAATTGCATACACCTCTGTTTCCGGATTAAACGTTGCAAAGAATGGATAAAGTAGATATCCGAATTTTGAATGTTGAAAAAGGGTGATGATAAGTTTATCGCTCATAATCAAAAAATAAACGAATAAGAAAAGGAAAAAACTTCGCCAATTTATGAAAAAAGGAAGTCCCGCTATAGCATTTATAAGGATTTAAAATAAAAACCTTACAAAAAGCATATACGGGATAACTCCTAGCTTGTTAAAAACAACTGTAGTAAGCTGCACAATTTACTAAAATTGCAAATAGTCAAAACATTTCAAGCGCTTTTGACATTCACAAAGATATGATATTAATTTTATATGTTGGATGAATTGATAAAGAAAATTAAGAGATTTTGGGTGATCCATCGGCAACCTTGATCCACATTATATTGTTAGAACAATCCCTCAATAGAAAAATAACGCTCCCCGGTATCATAATTGAATGTAAGTATTTTCTTTCTCTTTGTAAATTCCTTACTTTTTTTTGCAACTGCTGCTAATGCAGCACCAGTTGAAATTCCACAGCAAATCCCTTCGATACGTGCCATTTTGCGTGTAAATTCATAAGACTCTTCTTTTTCCACAGTAATAGCGCCATCCAGCACATTCACATCCAATACATCGGGAATGAACCCTGCACCAAGTCCTTGAAGACTGTGTGGACCGGGATTGCCACCCGAAATAACAGCCGATTCGATAGGCTCAACCGCAAACACCTTCGTTTTTGGAAACAGTTTTTTAAGCTCAGACCCAACTCCGGTTATATGTCCACCTGTACCAACACCCGTTATCAAATAATCAAACCCTTTGGGGAAATCCTTGATTATTTCTTGTGCTGTCGTACTTGCATGAATTGCCGGGTTCGATAGATTCCGAAACTGTTGAGGTATCCACGCATTTTCGGTGGTTTCACACAGTTCTTCTGCTTTTGCAATAGCACCTTTCATCCCCAACTCACGCGGAGTTAACACCAGTTCAGCGCCATAGAGTCCAATCAGCTTGCGTCGCTCAACTGACATCGATTCGGGCATGATAACTATAACTTTGTAACCCTTCATCATTCCAACAAAACTAACTCCCAAGCCGGTGTTTCCGGACGATGGCTCTATAATTACTCCGCCAGGTTTCAAAACGCCTTCTTTTTCTGCATCTTCAATCATCGAAAGTGCAATTCTATCTTTGATGCTTCCTCCGGGATTCTGTCTTTCCAGCTTTATCCACACTTCATGGTCGGGGAACAGTTTACTCAAACGTACGTGAGGAGTGTTCCCAATTGTTTCTAAAATGTTGTTGTATTTCATCTGTTTTTATTTTTATTGAAATATTTCTCAGACCGATATATTTTCAAAGATATTAAATTACAAAGTCGTTCGGTTCTTGAAAATCTTTTACGGTTTTTATTTTTACATCTACTTTATTGTATACTAACGAATAAGGAATAACGCTTTTTGTTAACCAAGCCCCACCGCCAATTGTAGAATGTCTGCCAATTACGGTGTTGCCTCCCAAAATGGTTGCTCCGGCATATATCACCACATTGTCTTCAACAGTTGGATGACGTTTGGTTGACGATAATTTCTTCTCCAAATAGAGAGCTCCCAACGTAACTCCTTGATAAATTTTCACATTATTGCCCACAATGGTAGTTTCACCAATTACAATTCCGGTTCCATGATCTAAGAAAAGATTTTCTCCAATTTCTGCGCCGGGATGAATATCTATTCCAACTTTCGAATGGGCATATTCTGAAAAAAGTCTGGGGATGAGAGGAACACGCAGTTGATGCAATTTATGTGCAATTCGATGAACGGAAAGTGCAAAAAATCCGGGATATGTTAAGATTACTTCTTCAATACTTTTTGCAGCCGGATCGTTTTCAAAATAGCATTGTGCATCTTGCATTAGTCTTTTTTGAATATCCGGGAAGTCTGCAAAAAACTTCTCCATAACTTCAGTTGCAAACTCTTCAGAAGAAATTTTTGAAATAGCACCCAATAGAACATCTGCCAATAAAACCAATTTCGCATGAATTAATTCAACATCTACTTTGGATGTTAAAGGAAACATCAAATGATAAAATTCCTCTACAATACTTTCCAATTTTATTTTATCAATTGGAATATTATAGGATTGGGGTTTAAACTTTTGAATAAGTTGGGTGATTCGATCCGTCATAATTAAACAATCTATTTAACATGCTCTTTCTTCCTTCTGAAAACAGCTTTAATATTGATATAGTTATAATAACGCATGAATTCGGGAAAAGTTGTAAAATAGTATTATTAAAGTATAACAAATACGCCTGCACAATACAAGCCTCTCAGTATTAGTGGTTTACACAGCATGTTAAAGTTGATTGGAAGTAAATGTTTAGCCTTCATCAATCTAAATATCATTTCCTATTAAAATCGGCAGGGATTTCGCCCCAAACTTTTGTTTCCCATTTCAATATCTGGTTGGGATATTCATTTTCGTGAAGCCATTTAACAGCTCTCTCAATCAAATCGAAAAGATGAGCATTGTTTGGAGTACGCTCTTGTTTTGTTCTAACTTCTTTTTTATTTACCCATAAAATTGCATTCCTGCTATCTGAGTAAACAGGCAATCGCAATTTATTTTGTTTGCAATATCCCAATGCATGCACAATTGCCAGAAACTCCATTATATTATTTGTCCCATCGGCAAATGGTCCCATTCTAAAAATTTCTTCTGCATTGTGAGTTAACACTCCGCGATACTCGGCCTGGCCGGTTCTGGAATTGCATGCACCGTCCACAGCAATGCTTTCCTGAATGGGAAGTCCATATTGTTCTATTTGCTCCGGTGTGAGCTCAGGTTTTTTTTTGTCTTTACCAATAAAATGGCGACTATCTTGTGCATAAGCTTTTTCTGCTTGTTCTTTAGTTGGAAACGACTTGTATTTTGCCCCCGGGAAACCGGCAATTTGTTCTTTACAGGAATCCCATGAATCAAAAACTCCTGTTTCTTTTCCGTGCCAAACCACATAATATTTTTGTTTACTCATCTGCCTTTTCTACTTGTTTCATACGTGCTATTAGTTCATCGCCTAATGCTCTTTTATCTTTTATGTGTTTTAATACAGTTATAACAAATTCATTTTTATCGAATGCTCCTCTAACGTATTCAAAGTCGAGCGCACGCTCTTGGGTATTGCCATCTGCTCCAAAACCGGTTTTGAAGGATAACGAAAATTCTTTTTTAGCATCGTCATATATCATTTCGTCCAATTTAATAACTGACTCTTTCCACTTTTCAACAATTTTGATAACGTCAGTGCATGTAATATCTGAGGCATCAATCTGATAAAACTCCTGAATCTTATTCCAAGCCCATGTCCATTCTAAATTGTAATAGTTTTTGTGTAACGAACTAAAAATCTGATTTATCTGACGTAGTTTATATATCTCACCACTTTCAATTTGCGAAATTAACAAATCTATCTCAGATTTAGGTGCTATTAAGCCGGAAAGATCCACCCATTCTCCTCTGCCGCTATCACAGTCTGGATGCAAACGGGTTCTGATTTCAGCATTTGTTTTAAATTCAGATTTTTCCAATCGTTTTATAATAGAGTTGCCAAGGAATTTATGGGTAACCATTTCATATAGTTGCAATCCTTTTCTTAAAGCCGAATTGGTTATGATACAACTCTGATAAGTATATATATCTGAAGTTTCGCCGGCAGTGTTTTGCATGTTCTTCAATATTTCTCTTCCTGCAAAAACCTTTTGGATGGTGTAAGGACTGAGTAAATTGTAATTGATAAAATCCAATTTATTGGGATCTTTCCGCGCATCTCTTTCAGGCCATTTTTTTGCATCGCGAATTGTTCCCACACTTCTTAAATTGATCCCCGGAGCGATATAGGTGGTATTATCTTTTTCAATTAAATAAGAGAAAGGCAAGTTAGATGTGTCGGCATGTTGATGATGTCTTCCAAGAATTAAAGAAAACGGTCCCACTTTGGCTGGCCATAAAACATAAGAATTACTGGTGGTTTTTGCACCTCGTTCTATGATGCCTTGATGAATGGGTCCCAATTTATACATGTGATTGCTCTGATTAGATCCGGATCCGGCATTCATAAATGAGAACATTCCGGCAATGAGCAACGTGGATTTATGATGGGTTACTGTAAAAGGTCCTGCAAACAAAGCACAAGCTTCTCCATTCTTCCCTTGCGAATTACTGAAGAATAAAGAATCGGATGCAGAGTAATTTTGTTCAAGATGGCAAGCCTGACCCACAAAGCAACGATTGAGAATGGTACCACTTTCAATGCGTGAACCGGATGATATAATAAAATCTTGCGCAATTACATTGCGTCCAATTTTTATCGGAGCGTGCTCATTACTGTTGATGGTCCCATTTTTCAGTTTCATTGCTCCCATTATCTTAGCGTGTGGACCAACTTTCACATTTTCTATGTAACCAACATTTACAATAGTACAATTATCTCCAATAGTACCTTTATCCGATGCATATTTGTTGCAGTAGAAATTGATTATAGCATACATATTTTCGATAAGACGAGGGCGATGGCGATACAATGAATAGATATATGCAAAGTGAGCCGATAGTTTATCATGAATATGCACTTCGCGCCCTCCTGTTTCATTTAAAACAGACACTTTAACTCCATTACCAAATGTAGATTTGCCATCGACCAACATCACGTCGATGTTTTGAATAAAACAATTGTCTCCAATGGTATAATTAGCAATATAGTTCTGCACATTTTCAATAACTACGTTGTTCCCTATTTCGCAATTATGAATAGTTGCGCGGTTAATACAAGCATGTTTGGTTAATCCACCGGGAAGTTGAAATTCTTTCTCGAAAGTACCTAAAAATATTTTACCGGAAAATTTTGCGTTTGTAATATAATTTGGTGTAAAGCTTTCGGAAACTTCAATATTTTCCCAATTGTCGGCACAACAGCCATTCTTCTCTAAAATTTCTATCTCTTGTGTGGTTAAGTTTCTGTA
The DNA here is from genome assembly GCA_028696875.1 of Dysgonamonadaceae bacterium. Lineage (GTDB taxonomy): Bacteria > Bacteroidota > Bacteroidia > Bacteroidales > Dysgonomonadaceae > UBA2632. The sequence continues at coordinate 796 of JAQVGF010000103.1, read as the reverse complement.
TTTACTCATCGGTAATATTATAAACTATAATTTAAGCAACTCTCTCCTTAATCAAACCCAAACGGTATGCATCCAACAGCTTTTTGAGTTCAATTACCTGCTCAGCCAAAATTTTTCCATTATCAGTGTCTTTTACTAACATTCGGTCAGAAATAAACTCACGTATTACGGTTACCGACTGAATATCGCTCCCTTTCTCTATAACCGCCTTGGCAGATTCGAACGGTTCGTGTTGTACCAGTTGAATTCCTTGTGAATTAAAAATTAGTGTGTATCCGGCAATACCCGTTGACGATTGATAAGCACGCGAAAAACCACCATCTATTACAATTAACTTACCACCGGCGCGCATCGGTTTTTCGCCTTTTACAGCTTTCACGGGAACATGGCCATTAATGATGTGTGTATCGGGTCCTTCCAACCCAAACTCTTTTAAAATCATTTCGCACGTTTCGCGTTTGTTCTGAAACTGGAAGTAGTATCCTTTTTCTTCGGCATGAGTAGCTTTATCTTCAATAAAATAACGCTCAAATGTTGTCATTCCACTTTTATCGAAAAGAGGTGAGTCCTTACCACACCACAAATACCACATATAGTCCAGCGCAAAGTGTTTTTCCTCTGCATCATCTTTTTCAAAGTAAGCAGTTCGAACCAATCTGTCCACTTTATCCATAAAGCGTTTTCCGGAATATTCCTTTCCTTGAATTTTTATCTTCTTAAAGTTTCCTTTTTCATCTAAAGGTATGGATGCGTGATACAACAGATTTTGATTAATTGAGAGATACATACTCCCTTA
>JAQVGF010000102.1 GCA_028696875.1 Dysgonamonadaceae bacterium | reverse complement strand
AACCCCACAATCTCATAACCAGCTGCCGGCACACGTTCCATCTCCATGCGATCCTCTGCACCTACAAATAAAATTACCGCTTGCGCCCATCGTTGTTTAATTGCATTGGCTATGGAGAGTGCGGGGAAAATATGCCCTCCCGTGCCTCCTCCGCTAATTATAAAACGAAGTTCACCACGTGAGTTATGAGGTGATTTATCTATCATTATTTATATTTATTCATGAATCTGTGTTGAATCCAAACAAATTGAATGTAAAGATAGTAATTAGATACTCTTTATCAAATTTTTAATAGTTTTGTTCTTTTTATTGAATCACTTTTTTGTTACTGTAGATTTAAATTGTCAGAATTAGGATTTGGGGATGATAGGATTATGGATTTATTTGAATGACTTGCTCAGATTTTAAAATCGAAAAAATTGAAGGTGGATTTAATTATTTCACAAACAATCGAAAAACAGAAGATTTTTATATCTTTGAAACAGATTATTATCAGTATTTTTTTTATAATTGAATGTCTCATTTATATAATCAATTTGTTCTATACTAAACAATTAAATATCAGCCAACTATGAACATTCTTTTAGACCAAGTCTTAGGCATTATTAGAGATGTAAAAGATGACACTGAGAAGCTTCAAATCATTCTTGATTTTTTGGAAAATGAAATTGTAGAAGAGGATAATTATTCTCCAATAGATGAAGTGCCCAAAAAGTATAAACCTCTGATAAGCGAGATTGCAGAACTTATTGATACGGGAATGTTGTGCTTTTTAAATCCGAAAACAGATGAATTAGATTATATTCCACAAGATTTGTACAACGAATTAGATTTCTTTGATGAAAATGAAGAAATAAAAGAACATTTGAAGGAATATTACGGTTGGGAAACAGCGGAATTTATCGATTGGGAAAGATATATCGAATTTGAACCACTTCCATCGCATGAGTCATTTAAAATTATGGAAGCATTTGCTATGCAATTAAGTGATGATGAAAAGTTACGTCCTCAATTGATAAATGCGTTGAGACATCATAAACCTTTTGCCAATTTCAATCACATTATCCACAACAGCCATTTGCGCGAAGAATGGTTTGCTTATAAACAGAGGTGGATAGAAGAAGAAGTTGCACGGCAACTTTTAGTTAAACTTGAAAAATATAAAGAAAATGGAGAAATTTGAAGGAGGAATTTATAACGATGATGGCACAAAAGTAAATGAAGAATTAATACCCGTACCCAACATGTGCATAGTTTGTAAGAAACATGAAATAGATGATTTTATGGAAAACCTTTTATGCAAAATGAATCGTCATGATCAACGTAACGACTTAAATAACTTTGAATGTGGAGCTTTTGTAAAAATATAGACTCAACCAAAAATAAAAACATCATGACATTTCAATTTAAAATTCAGATCAAGAACATTAAAAAGCCGCCTGTTTGGCGAAGAGTTGTAGTACCGGCTGACATTTCATTTAAAATGTTTCACTATATAATTCAAGAAGCGTTCGGGTGGCTCGGTATTCATTTGTATGCTTTCTCACCGGAAGGCTATGGAAGCGAACCTTGGATAGAGGGTGATGACGAGTACAACGACATTTCCGCATCAGAAGAAAGCATATCCGCGAACACAATTTTATTGTCAGAAGTTTTCGATACAGAAGGAGAGACATTTACTTATATCTATGACTACGGCGACGATTGGATTCACAACATCACCTTAGAAAAGATAGATAGACTCAACATTGCACCTACAGCAAAATTGCTTGCCGGTAAAGGAACTTGTCCACCTGAAGATTGTGGAGGAGCATGGGGATACCAGCGTTTGAAAGAAGTGTTAGCGGACAAAAACCACCCTGAGTTCGAAAATTACAAGGAATGGCTTTTTGGCGATGAAGAAATGTTGGAAGATTCCCAAGAAGATGAAGCAGTGTGGGATCCCGATGATTTCGATTTGGAGTTTGAGAAAGAATGGTTCGATGGGTTATTTAAGATAATTAGTTTGGGGGAATAACTTGATAAGTTACATTTATCCGTAGTTCCTGATAGGGCATTATCTGCAAACTTCAAAATATTAGTTTGTTACACAATCTAACTTTCAATCGGGACATTGCGGTTTTAAAACCATATTGTCCATAAATTAATATTGGGTAACATTGAAGTCTTCTCCCTTTCGAATCTATTATGCACAATGCGGGCTGGTAGCCGCAATGTGCGGTTAAATTAGTAACACAATAGACAAAAACCGACCAAGAAGTATCAAAATGAACAAACTCCCTAAAACGGATACCCAATAGCAAAATGAACAGCAAATTTATCGGTAAAATTTGGATTAAAGAGCACGAATTTTTTTTCGCTTTCAGCAGGATCATAAGCCTTCATTCCTGCATCTAACCGCAGTAAAAGAAAGTTTAGATTTACCCTGAAACCTAACCCGTAAGCCACAGCAATTTGCTTGTAAAACTTATCAAAACGAAAAACACCTCCCGGTTGACCTTGATATTCTTTAATTGTCCATATATTACCGGCATCCACAAATGTTGCTAACTCAAAAAGATTTGTCATCTTATGCCTAAATTCTACACTTAAATCCAGTTTGATATCACCGGTTTGATTTACAAAATCTGAGCGTAGAGAATCATTCCTTTGATACGCACCTGGTCCAAGGGTGCGTGTGCTCCATCCTCTTACACTATTGGCTCCGCCACTAAAGTATCTTTTCTCGAAAGGAAGTACAATAGAGTTTCCATAGGGAACGGCAACACCAATTCCGAAGTGTGTGGCAAGACTATTGTTATCATCAAAAGGAACAGTACGAGAAAAATCAAAATCGCTCTTAATGTATTCAGCGTATGTTATTCCAAAAATTTCTTCATAACCCTCTTTGTTTGTTCTACTGCCTCCTAACGCAGTAACAGCTCGGGGTAATAAACCTGCCAAATCAATTCCGGCACGTATGCGAAAAGGATACTTAGGGATCCGTCTTGTTCCGGTATTTGTAAAAGAAACACTATATGCTGTTCGTGCAATAAACTGATCTTCGTAGCTTTTTCGCAAAATGGGATTGCTATCGTCACTTAAATATTGTTTTATAAAAAAATCTGATTTCCACGGCATCCGTACATAGTTGATATCTAAAGGTTCAACCGTGTTGGTTAAACGCCAATCCATACGCGACCATTGTAATTTGGAAGAGAGGTTGAAAAATTGACGCAAATATTCAGGTCGTTTTTGAAAATTTACTCCTACCGAGAACTCTGTTGATGCCGATGGCTGTTCTTTTAATCGTTGCAATAACCACGGTAAAAGCAGTTGAGGAATCGATAGAAAAACTTCTGCTCCATATTCATAGTAATTCTGATCAATTAAATTTATGGAGTCAGATAATCCACCGGATGAGATAAATTCGTAAGCTCCATTTAATCTTATGCGCAATCGCTCTGCTCCTTTTAAAATATTTCTGTGTTCATAAGTAATACTTGTTGCCACACCTAAATCTCCGGCAGAATTTGTTCCATCTATTCCAAATTGTGCCCAATGCACATTGCCCGGAGCTATAGATATTCGAGCATCAAGATAATTTGTATCGTTTCTAAATGCCGGAAACAGATTAATGTTGGTTTGACTTACAGCGCCTAATCCATTTAGCGATGTGTAGGAACGATCTACAAGCCTATCCGCATATCTTCTGTTTTTCCGCAAAAAAGTATTGTAATAAATCGCTCGTGGTCGCAAAAACTCGTGTTTCTCTTGAATGATAGTCAAATCTCGAAATTGAACAGTATCAAGTTCATAATGCTTTGTGCTATCTTCTAACTTTGCTCTATCAATACCGTTTAAAACGATGGTATTACCTAAATAATATTGTTTGTGAAATGTGCTATCAGTTGGATTTAATAAATCTAATGTTAAATCTACTTGATTAGTTCCTACAGTAGTATCGGCCAAAAAAATAAAATTATCCTTAGAAAAATTATAGAAACCTGTATTCCTTAGCTGCTGCGCCATCGCAATACGACCTTCTTCTAAAACTTTTAGATCAAATATGTCCTCTTCTTTAATGAAGTTGAGTTTTTTTTCTTCTGTCAGAATTTTTACTATCGTAGTATCTTGTATTGTATCTTGATAAGTTAGTATACGATAGGGTGTTTTACCATGAATATCGTAAGTTACATCAGTTTTTTTATCTTTGAAAGTAAGTAAAGTGTCAACAGTTGCATTTAAATATCCGCGATTACTCAATTCTAAGCGTATTTGCTCTGCCGAAATTGTTGTTAAACGTTCACTATACAAAACGGGTCTTTCTCCAAATTTTCTCAATTGACGATTGAGCCAAGTAGAATCATTATCTGCAATGTTGTATAAATGTAATCGGTATTTACCGATTATCGGAACAGAAGAGTTGGGTTTTTGTCTTAGAAATGGCTCTAAATCAGATTTTTTTACAAACTTCGTGTCGGTATCTAACTTCACTTTGTTCAAAAGATAACTCCCCTCCGGTACTCTTTTTGTTGCATCGCATGCAATAAAGAGTATGAAAGAAAGTAAGTAGAAAAAATATCTTTTCATCCGTTAATGTTCTTGTTTTTTATTACGAAATAATCGGTTCGCAAACTTATGTCATGCAAGTATAGTGTAACACGATGATATAATTACAAAACTAATGAATTTTTTTGAAATTGAGTGGGAAATACATTTTTCTGTATGAAAAATATATTTAGTGGTAAGATTAAGGTTAAGAAAAGATTTGAAAAAGCTGAATTAAAAGAAGTTGTTCCTATAAAAAAATAGATATCTCCCTTTATACTTGACAATCTTAATTTCGTCTTAAAAACTAATTAATAAAAAGAATTTATGAGTTACCTATCAATTCATGAAATTCCCTGTAATTAAAGCAGTCAAACCAGATGCAGTCCTCTTCTATAATTATGAACAATTAGTGATAAAAAACGTTGATTAATCTGCCCATTCCACTCAGAAAGTTGAGAAAATAATATAAGCTATCCCTCTTTAAGAATATAAAACATAAGACAAACAGCAAAATTTAAAATATGAATAAAAAAATTTTAATAAGCGGAGGTGCCGGATTTATAGGGTCAAACATAGCGGTTAAACTACTGCAAATGGGTTTTGAAGTTACTATTTTAGACTCCTTATCTCCTCAAATACATGGAAAAGATCCCTACAATGATTCCTTTACCTTTAAAACAATTTTATCTTCAGATGCTCATTTTATTAAAGGCAGCGTAACAAATCGAGATGATTGGAAGACTGCTCTAAATGGTCAAGATATGGTTATTCACCTTGCAGCAGAAACTGGAACAGGACAGTCCATGTATCAAATTGAAAAATACAATGAGGTGAATGTTATCGGCACCGCTATTTTATTAGATATCCTTGCAAATGAACCCCATAATATTCAAAAAATTATTGTAGCCTCCAGTCGGGCAATTTATGGAGAGGGGAAATATAAATGTGCACTACATGGGCACGTTTATCCCGAAGCAAGAGTTGAGGCAGACCTGGCAAAAAAAGATTTTGAATGTAAATGTCCTATATGCAGTGGATCTGTAACCTTAATGCCAACTGATGAGCAATCCTTATATAAACCTACATCCATATATGGTTTATCCAAACAAACACAAGAACAAATGGTCCTTATTGTAGGGAAAGCCTTAAATATTCCATCGATTGCTTTTAGATACCAAAATGTATATGGTCCCGGTCAATCATTGTCAAATCCTTATACAGGTATTTTGTCCATTTTTAGTACTCAACTAAAAAACAATAACCCTATCAACATTTTTGAAGATGGAAAGGAAAGCAGAGATTTTGTTTTTATCGATGATGTAGTGAATGGTACAATTGCCGGACTCCTTAGCAATGAAGCGGATTATAAAACAATAAACATTGGCTCAGGTGAAGCCACAGATGTTTTTACTGTTGCAAAGCAATTAAAAAAACAATACAACTCAGATGCCGATATCAAAATAACGGGTAATTACCGTGTAGGAGACATCAGGCACAACTACGCAGATCTTACCTTAGCAAAAAAACATCTTAATTTTGTTCCTCAATATTCTTTCACAGAAGGTTTATCTTTATTCTGTCAATGGGTTAATTTACAGGAAATCCAAAATGATAAATCGCAGAACACCTTTGCTGAAATGAAATCCAAAGGTTTATTTAAATAATCTTTTTTCCACATATCCTGAAATGACTTCAAAAAAAACTTGTCTACTTATTGCTCCTCTTTCCTTTTATTCTTACTCAGAATATATAAAAGATGAATTAACCAGAGTTGGATACAAAGTCACTATATCCAATGACGAATACCCGGCAAACACTATTGGGAAAATAATGGGGAAACTTAAAATTCCTCTTCTATTGTGGATAACCAAGTCCCGATTGGTAAATGATTTTCTTAAAGGTAAGAAATATGACTTAGCCATTATTATAAAGGGAAGAGGAATCAGTTCTTCTTTAATAAAAGAAATAAAGAAGGTTTGCCCCATTGTAATAGGTTATACATATGATTCATTAAAATACCATCCTGCTCCAAAAAATTGGTTAAAGGATTTAAATGCATTTTTTACTTTTGATTATCGCGATGCGGAGAATAATAATCTTGAAATAGTGGAGTTGTTTAGCTCTCTCCCCGATACAATTGGTGATAAAATGCAGAACTATGAAATAAGTGGAATTGCTCGAAATCATTCTAAACGTTTACAGTTTATCGACTTCGTAATTTCGGCTCTGCCCAACTCCGAAAAACTTATTTACATATATGAACAAAATGTTGCGACCTTCTTTCATAATTTTTTAAGAAATCCACTGCTCTATTTCAAATATTGGAAGTTTATACACTTCAAACCACTTTCCTATAAAAAGTATGTTGATATTCTAAACAACTCTAATTTTGTTATAGATTTTGCTCATCCTGATCAATCAGGCATCACCATCAGATGTTATGAGGCTCAAAGTTGTGGCGCAAAAATCATTACGAATAATCCTTTCGTTTTTAGAGACAAACATTTTAATTCCAAAAACACTATTTTGTTGAAAGAAAAGAGTGAAATACCAACTATGGTGAAAAGATATCATGAGATTAAAAACTTTTCACCTGAGAAATATAATCGATCAATAAATGATTTTGTAAACGATTTATTAAAAAAAGGAAAGGTTGAAAAATAAAGAAATGTTTTTATTATAAGTAAATTATTCTTATTTACGTATGGTTAATTCCGTGAAAATCTGCATTAATTCGACTTCAGAAATTATCAGAAGTGAAAAAATAAAGGAACAGCGGAAATTTATTAAGCCATTAAGAATTATGTCATGCCTTTTTAGTTTATTCAATTTTCGGAAACTATACTTTTGTCATAATTCTCGATAATTGAAACCGTGCTTTGAATATTGCCTTTGGATGAAGCACCAAATAGAATCGATTCAACTTGAGGTAAATTAGCTACATATTCCAAAGCTTCTTTGGGAGGAATTGCACCACCACCCAGCACCTGCATAGCTATGGCACGAACTTTCCTATTGTTAAGTGTATCTTCATAAAGTTCTTTACCTCCGGACATTCTAAAGTTAACTTTATTGATGGAAGAACAAATAATAGGGTTAGTAATTCCAACACCTTCCAATGTATCCAATAACTTTGGCATATTCATAGTTATAAACCCGGCTTCTGCATTGTATTTTTTAGCAATGTAATCATGGAACCCTTTCAGTATTTCATCCATGCCTAAACCTAAAAGCAAATCAGTTATAACATTTTGTAAAAAAATGACCGGAGTATCAATCCCTTTAAACATCTTCATCTCAGCATCAATCA
>JAQVGF010000101.1 GCA_028696875.1 Dysgonamonadaceae bacterium | reverse complement strand
AAGGCAATAAATAAACTATGATTTATATCGCCATATTTTAAACGGCAATTTGGATATGTTTATGCAGTAAATACGCTATATTGCGACTGGAAAGTGAAAGATGAAATAGATGGGAAAAATCGTTGATGTTAGATCGGGACGCTCTAAACTTTACAACTAAAAAAATGTAGTAGCGAGACCGGGGCATGATCCCGGGACCTCATGATTATGAATCATGCGCTCTAACCAACTGAGCTATCTCGCCAAAAAACAGTGAATAGAGTTGCATCTTATTTGCTTCCCAATTTCGAGGTGCAAAAATAACACAAGTTTCTTAATAAACCAACTCAAAGCTACCCAATTTTACAAATATTGCAAAGGAATAGCAGCAACATTGGTTTCCGCTGTCATATTTGATAACATAAATCAACAATTACACTTTTGGGTTGTTTAAGTATACTGTTGAGAACATAAAAAAACAAACGATACAATAAATAAAATGGAACATACAATTGAATTTAAAATTGACGAAAGTAATCGCGGAAGCTTTTTCATTAATAAAGATGGGAAACAAATTGCAGAATTAGATTTCGACCTAAAAAACAATGTGCTGAATGCTTACCACACTGGCGTACGCAAAGAATTAGAAGGTCAAGGAATTGCTGCTAAGTTATTTGATAAAATGGTTGATTATGCGCGCGAAAATAATTACAAGGTAATTCCATCGTGTTCATATGTTTTAGTAAAGTTTCGTCGTCACCCGGATGAGTTTGCTGACGTCTGGCAACGTATAGATGATGAGCCAACCGGAGATGCGTGTGGCTTGCCGGTGAAATAATATCTACAAGTTCCATCCACACGTCAATGTACACCTGTAGACGTGTATATTGCAATACGCTCCTTCTATATTTGACCGCTCGTTATATTTATCCACATCGTGCGTATAGTGTTGATATATAGTCTTTGCAAAAAAGCTCAGAAAGCAATCATTTTCTCGCAGACACAATATAGGACTACCGCGAGGATCTCTACAATATCACATTTTTTTAAAATTTTAATATCAACACAGCAAATTACACTTTCATAGATTCTCCCATTCCATTCATAGACAAAAAGCGCTTGTTTATCTATCTTATTTTGTTTTGCTGTGAATGAAGTGTATTTTCGCACATAATTATAATTACTAAAACCAAAGTTCAGCAACAGTTGAATTACACCATAACTATGTCAACAACGAAAAAATTACTCTTATTCCTAATCGCCATTTCGACGTTTACTTTAACATCGAATGCGCAAGGTTCATCCGAACGCGGCTCAATTTCAGGGAAATTGATAGATGAACTGACCGAGGAACCGGTATCGGAAGCCAATATTCGTATTTTAACACAAAAAGATAGCACTTTTGTGACGGGTAAAGCATCAGATAAGAATGGTTCATTTTCAATTCCACTCAAAAACGGTGATTACATTGTTCATATATCATACATTGGCTATGCAGATATTTTTAAAGATACAACTGTTACATCGAGAATGCCAAATGTGAAACTCGGTACTATTTCTCTGCGAGATGATAATTTTTTGCTGGAAGATGCAATCGTAACGGCTAAAGCGTTGGAAATAGTAGTAAGGGGTGATACAGTAGAATATAATGCCGGCTCTTACAAAGTGACCGAAAGTGCGGTTATTGAAGATTTATTGAAGAAAATGCCGGGCGTTGAAATCGATAATGATGGTAAGATTACCATAAATGGAAAAGAGATAAAAAAAATACTTGTAGACGGAAAAGAGTTTTTTAGTGACGACCCAAAAGTTGCATCAAAAAATCTTCCCGCGAAAATGGTTGACAAACTGCAAGTATTGGATAGAAGAACCGATATGTCACTGATGACCGGTTTTGATGATGGCGATGAAGAAACGGTGATTAATCTGACGGTAATACCGGGAATGAAGGAAGGAGTTTTTGGAAATGCTTTTGCCGGATATGGTAGCCAGGACAGATACGAAGCCAATGCAATGGTGAACTACATGCGCAACAATGACCAACTGACTCTACTTGGCGGACTCAACAACACCAACAATGCCGGTTTCACCGATTTGGCTTCCGCCATGTTTGGCGGAATGGGTGGAGGCCGCCGAGGTCGTGGAGGATGGGGAGGAAGCAACGGCATCACCAAATCTGCAAATGCAGGGTTGAACTTCAGCAAAGAGTTTTCTAAAAAACTCATAATTGGAGGAAATGTAAGATATGGAGATACCAATACGGATATAAAGTCGAGTGTTTACACCCAAAACTTATTAAGCTCAGGAAATACATTCGAAAAAGAAGACAATACATCCAACAATTACAGCCAAAATGTAAACATGGATTTTCGTTTGGAATGGGAACCCGACACGTTAACCAAATTTATATTCAGACCCAATGCATCGTTTTACAACAACAGCAGAACTGAAATAGGTGATTTCGTAACCACAAATGCTGAAGCAGATACAATAAATCATGGCGATTCAAGATACTCTTCCGAAGGAGAAGGAAAGAACTTTGGCGGAACACTGGAAGGAAGCAGAAAATTAGGAAAAAAAGGTAGAGTTCTTAGCTTTAGTATTGGAGGTGGGATAAGCGATTCGGAAAACAGAGGACTCAACTTATCCAACACTTTTTACAATAGTCCCAAACCAGACGATATAATCGATCAACGCGTTACCAATACCAATAATAGTCGCAATATGCGAGGATACGTTTCGTACGTTGAGCCGCTGGGTAACAATAATTTTTTGCAGTTGGCTTACAATTACAGCCGCAATTATTCAGAGTCGGACAAAGATACCCGAACAAAAGATATAAATGATGAATACAATGTACTGGATACTACGTACAGCAAAAGATTAGAAAACAACTTCTATAACCAAAATGTAGAATTAAACTTCAGATCTTCGAGGGAGAAGTATAACTATATGCTTGGGGTAAGTATGCAACCGTCAAAGTCTGAAAGCCAAACATTCGTTGGAGACTCTTTGATAAACGATGTTTCGCAAAACGTTATCAACTTTGCACCCATGGCACAATTTAACTATATGTGGAGCCGTCAAAAAAATTTACGCATCAATTATGACGGTAGGACCGACCAACCATCTGTAAGTCAACTATCATCGGTGGTGGATGTTTCAGATCCGTTGAACATATCATATGGTAACCCGGATTTGAAGCCAGCATTCAATCATAGATTACGAATTAGATATCGTAATTTCGACCCAGTGAAAAACAGATCATATATGTTTATGACAAATGCCGGATTCACGGTAAATGACATTGTTACATCCCGAATGACTGATAAAGAAACCGGAAGAAAAGAGTCAACCTACGAAAACGTAAACGGAAACTGGAATGCCAGCACACGTTTTATGACCAATCAACCACTACGAAATATTAAGTTTTCTCTCTTTTCTATGACTTTTGCCAGTTACAACAATTCAAATGGATTCTCAAACGGAGAAAAAAATACCAGCAAAAGACTCAATTTGGGAGAGACGTTGGGTATGAATTATCGTTCCGATGAGTTTGACTTTTCCATGCGTGGGAATGTATCTTACAATAAAGTTGACAACACATTGCCGGGACAACAAAATCAGGAATATCTAAATTATGGTGGTAGTGCTCAAACAACCATTTATTTACCCTTAGATTTTTTGGTTGAAAGCGATATCAATTACTCAACTAACTCTGGATATGCTGACGGTTTTCAACAAAAAGAACTGTTGTGGAATGCTTCAATTTCAAAACAAATTTTCAAACAAAAAAATGGAACATTGCGGTTTAAGATTTACGATATATTGAAACAAAAAAGCGATATTAGCCGTTCAGTTACCTCCAATTACATTCGCGACACAACAACTAATACGTTGACCAGTTATTTTATGTTCCATTTTGTGTACCGATTCAATATTTTCAAAGGAGGCGGGTCTTCAGGTGAAGATGGAGAAAGACGCGGAATGGGCATGGGTCGTGGATATGGACGTGGCAGACATTAAGAGTTATGAGTTATGAGTTATGAGTTAAAAATTGAAAACGCAGTTGACAATGGACAATGAACAATGGACAATTTAATGACTGACAAGTTGTACAGAGAGAATAGTACAATGTGATAGGGATAATGGTTTACTGTTTACTGCTGACTGCTGACTGCTGACTGCTGACTGCTGACTCTATTCAACCATTTACTACTGAGAATGAATAAAAAACGTTATATTTGTATATACGAATCAATTATATGAAGAGCAAAACAAAATTTAATTACTATTTCGACAATGTTTTTATACACTTGTCGGTATGGATAATAATTTTCGGATTACCACTGTTCTTAACCGACAGAGGACAAGGTATAAGCTGGTCGCACTTCTCGCGATCGGCTTCGGTTATGCTTGCATTTATGATCGTTTTTTATATCAATTATCTTTATTTAATTGATCGTCTTTTGTACAAACAGAAAACAAAAGAGTTTATCATCATAAACTTACTGCTCATCATCGGGATGGCATCACTTATGTATTTTGCGCACGATTTTATAATGTCATTAAATCTTGATGGACGTCCCATGCGACGACGTCGCAGATATTCATCTTTACCTTATGTTTTTATCGGACGAAATCTTCTCTCTTTAGCCCTTGTAGTTGGGCTAAGTGTAGCCATAAAAATGAGTGCCCGGTGGGCAATGGTTGAATCGGAGCGAAAAGAACTAGAGAAAGCCAAGACAGAAGCAGAACTGAAAAACTTGAAATCGCAGATCAATCCGCACTTTTTATTGAATACCCTCAATAATATTTATGCGTTAATCGAATTTAATCCACCAAAGGCACAAACGGCAGTAGAGGAGTTAAGCAAACTGCTCCGACACTTGTTATACGACAACAACGAAACATTTGTCCCTTTGATGAGCGAAGTGGAATTTATTAAAAACTATATTGAGTTAATGCGAATTCGCTTGTCTAAGAATATCACCCTTACCACTACGCTCGAAATATCTCCAAATTCTGCTACACAGATTGCGCCGCTTATCTATATATCCCTTATCGAAAATGCTTTTAAGCATGGAGTCAGTGGTAACAAAAATTCTTTTATTGATATTCAATTAAAGGAAAATCCAAATGGTATTGTTGAGTTTATTTGTAAAAACAGTTATTTTCCAAAAAGTGATACCGACAAGAGCGGAAGCGGTATCGGCTTAAACCAAGTAAAAAGACGGTTGGAATTATTATATCCTGATCGGCATACTTGGAATCAAAAAATAGAGCAAAATAATGACGAAAGCATTTTCGTTTCACACCTAACCATCAACACAAAATAAGCATATGGAACTTACTTGCTGGATAATTGATGATGAACCCTTAGCCATAGAATTATTGGAATCGTATGTTGCAAAAACATCGTTTCTAAAACTTACAGGCAGCTATTCAAGTGCCATTCAGGCAATGCAAGATATAACAAAGCAATCTGTTGACATCATATTTTTGGATATACAAATGCCCGAAATAAGTGGGATGGAGTTTGCTCGTTTTATGGATAAGGAGAATACACGAATTATTTTTACTACAGCTTTCAGCGAATATGCACTGGAAGGATATCGCGTGGATGCGTTGGATTATTTGTTGAAACCCATCTCCTACACCAATTTTTTGGTGGCAACCAAAAAAGCACTCAAATGGTTTGAGATGAAAGAATCTGCTTTGGACAAAGATTTATCTTCGAGGCATGAACAAGAAGAGGAGCAAATATTTGTGAAAGCAGACCACAAATTGATTCGTGTTCTGTTTAAAGACATTCTTTATATAGAAGGATGGAAGGACTATGTGAAAATACATTTAGCAGGAGAACCCCACCCCATTCTATCATTGATGAGCATGAAAGGTTTGGAAGAAACATTGCCATCAACCAAGTTTATTCGCATTCATCGTTCGTTTATCATTCAGAAAAATAAGATTGACTCTATTAGTAAAAATAGGGTGAAGATTGGAGATAAAGAACTACCAATTGGGGAATCGTATAAAGAAGAGTTTAATAGGATGATTGACCCTTCAACTTAGCTCAGTCCTTCGACAGACTCAGGAACCGCCCTTTCGACTTAGCTCAGGAACCATCTTTCGACTTAGTTCAGGGACGAAAAAATGAACTTGTCGCGCGGTTGCTCATTTAATACTTCTCCAACAAATACATAAAGAAATACACCACACATTTTTGTCGGGAACAATAGAAGAGACGTAATATTTACGTCTTTTTTGTTATCAAAATGTCTCTTATAGATTTGCTCATGAGCATTTAAGAAGAGTTTTGTCTATTTTTCGTATCTTTGCCGGTTCAATTAAAAAAAATAACGAGACTATATAATGATAACAGTAAGTAATCTGGACGTTCAGTTCGGCAAAAGAGTTCTTTTTCAGGATGTAAATTTAATATTCACTCCGGGGAATTGTTATGGCATAATTGGTGCCAATGGTGCCGGAAAATCTACCTTCCTTCGTGTTTTGAGCAAACAAATTGATCCAACAAGAGGTACGGTAACATTAGGTTCAGGCGAACGACTGTCGGTATTAAGTCAAGATCATTTCGCATTTGATGAATACACAGTGCTTGATACCGTATTGATGGGACATACGAGATTGTGGGAGGTAATGAGCGAGAAAAATGCACTTTATGAAAAGCCTGACTTCAATGATGAAGACGGAATTCGCGTATCTGAACTGGAAGGAAAGTTTGCCGAAATGGAAGGTTGGAATGCAGAAAGCGATGTTGCAAGTTTGTTGAGCGGATTAGGAGTAAGCGAAGATTGGCATTACACTCTGATGAAAGATGTGAGTGGAAAACAAAAAGTGCGTGTATTATTGGCAAGAGCTCTGTTCGGACAACCGGACAATCTTCTGCTGGATGAGCCAACGAATGACCTCGACCTCGAAACCATCGACTGGTTAAAATACTATCTTTCTAATTCTGAGCATACCGTATTGGTTGTTAGCCATGATCGTCACTTCTTGGACTCTATTTGCACACATACTGTGGATATAGATTTCAGTAAGTTGCAGTTATTTTCAGGCAACTATAGCTTTTGGTACGAGTCCAGCCAGTTAGCACTACGCCAACAGCAACAACAGAACAAACGAGCGGAAGAGAAGAAAAAAGAGTTGGAAGAATTCATTCGCCGTTTTAGCGCTAACGTATCCAAATCAAAACAGACGACAAGTCGTAAGAAGATGATTGAAAAATTGAATATCGAAGAGATCAAGCCTTCATCTCGTCGCTATCCGGGTATTATTTTCACTCCAAACAGAGAGCCGGGTAATCAGATATTGGAAATAAAAGGTCTTACACAAAGTATTGACGGACAGGTTCTGTTTCAAGACCTCAATATCAACGTAGAGAAAGAGGACAAAATTGTATTTCTCAGCCGGGATCCTCGCGCCATGAGTGCCTTATTTCAGATTATCAGCGGCGAAGAAAAGCCTGATGCAGGCACCTATCAATGGGGTCAAACCATCACAACGGCCTATCTTCCTCTGGATAACGCAAAGTTTTTTGATTCCGATCTCAATTTGATTGATTGGCTAAGTCAGTTTTCAGAAGACACTAACGAAATTTATCTAAAAGGGTTTCTTGGCCGTATGCTTTTCACCAACGACGACTTATTGAAAAAAGTAAGTGTTTTGTCTGGAGGGGAAATGATGCGTTGTATGATTTCTCGTATGATGCTGAAAGGTCCCAATACATTAATTTTGGACACGCCAACCAATCATCTTGACCTGGAATCTATCCAGGCATTCAATAATACATTGAAGACTTTTAAGGGAAATGTTTTGTTTTCAAGCCATGACCACGAATTCATCCAAACGGTGGCTAACCGAATTATTGAG
>JAQVGF010000100.1:5413-7925 GCA_028696875.1 Dysgonamonadaceae bacterium | reverse complement strand
TTTTGAGTCCGTTCAATTGAAGTTTCACAATTTCAGCAATCTCAGCTTCTGTCAATGGAGAAAACATGATAATCTCATCAATTCTATTCAAGAATTCGGGACGTATAGTCTTTTTCAAGATATCCATCACTTCCAAGCGAGTGCTTTCAATCACTTGCTCACGATTTTGCGCTGTCATTTGTGCAAACTTATTGCGTATCAAATTAGAGCCCATATTGGATGTCATAATAATGATGGTGTTTTTAAAGTTGACTACTCTTCCTTTGTTGTCTGTCAGTCGACCGTCGTCTAATACCTGTAGCAATATATTGAAAACATCGGGATGAGCTTTCTCAATCTCATCAAAAAGAATTACGGAATAAGGTTTGCGTCTGATCGCTTCGGTCAGTTGTCCACCCTCATCATAACCCACATATCCGGGAGGTGCTCCAATGAGACGACTGGCACTGAATTTCTCCTGATATTCACTCATATCAATACGTGTGAGCATATGTTCATCATCAAACAGGTATTCTGCAAGTGCTTTGGCCAACTCAGTTTTACCCACACCGGTTGTACCCAAAAAGATAAACGAACCGATTGGTTTTTTAGGATCTTGCAATCCCGCTCTACTACGCCGAACGGCATCGGCAACTGCATGTATCGCTTCATTTTGGCCAACCACACGTTTGTGCAATTCATCTTCGAGATGCAACAATTTCTCACGTTCGCTTTGCAGCATTTTGCTTACAGGAATTCCTGTCCAGCGTGCCACCACATCGGCAATATCTTCGGCATCCACCTCTTCTTTTATCATTGCACGACCACCTTGACGTTCGTGCAATTCATTTTTCAATGATTCAATTTCGCTCTCTTTTTCTTTAATTTTTCCGTATCTTAATTCTGCTACTAATCCGTAGTTACCTTCACGCTCTGCCTTTTCGGCTTGAAATTTGGCATCTTCTATTTCAACTTTATTTTGTTGAATTTTGTTGATAATCTCTTTCTCTGATTGCCATTTGGCACGCAAAACGCTTTCTTCTTCACGTAGATTTTCAATTTGCTTGGTCAGAATATCTTCTTTTGGCTTATCATCTTCGCGTTTTATGGCTTCACGTTCAATTTCCAGTTGTTTGATCCTACGACTTATTTCGTCCAGTTCTTCCGGAACGGAATCTACTTCCATGCGTAGCTTAGCAGAAGCTTCATCCATTAAATCAATAGCTTTGTCAGGTAAGAAACGATCTGTTATGTAGCGGTTCGATAATTGAACAGCTGCAATCAGCGCTTCATCTTTAATACGTACTTTGTGGTGATTTTCGTATCTCTCTTTCAATCCACGAAGAATAGAAATGGAATCAGCTTCGCTGGGTTCGTTCACCATTACAATTTGGAAGCGACGCTCCAACGCTTTATCTTTCTCAAAATACTTTTGATATTCGTCTAATGTTGTTGCCCCAATTGCACGAAGTTCTCCTCGTGCCAATGCAGGTTTCAGAATATTGGCAGCATCCATAGCTCCTTCGCCTTTGCCGGCACCCACCAATGTATGAATTTCATCTATAAAAAGAATAATCTCCCCTTCGGACTTTATCACCTCGTTTATCACCGATTTCAATCGCTCTTCAAATTCACCTTTATATTTTGCACCGGCAACAAGCGCTCCCATGTCCAACGAATAAATCCTTTTACTTTTCAAATTTTCGGGAACATCACCGCGAATAATTCGGTGAGCCAAACCTTCAGCAATTGCCGTTTTACCCGTACCGGGTTCGCCAATAAGAATAGGGTTATTTTTGGTTCTACGACTCAATATTTGCAGAACTCGTCTAATCTCTTCGTCTCGCCCAATAACAGGGTCAAGTTTGCCATCGCGGGCCTTTTCAATCAAGTTCTCGGCATATTTACTAAGCGATTGATAAGTGTCTTCTGCAGATTGGCTGGTTACTTTTTCTCCTTTTCGCAATTCGTCAATTGCCATCTGCAAGTGTTTTTCCGTTACTCCGGCATCTTTCAACATCTGCGAAGCAGTACTCTTTTCACTTAATAAAGCTAATAGCAGATGTTCTAACGAAACATATTGGTCGCCCATTTTACTGGCATAATCTGCGGCTTTCTGCATTATTGCATTTGTTTCACGACTGAGCATGGGCTCACCACCCAATACTTTTGGATAAGATTCTATTTCTCTATCCAAAGCAAGTTCTAAATTACGGGTGTTTACTGTTAGCTTTTGAAAGATAAAGTGCGTTATATTTTCGCCAACCAACATCAATGCTTTTAGCAAATGTGCGGGTTCAATAATTTGTTGATTGGCGCTTTGCGCCAAGGTGATGGCTTTTTGTAAAGCTTCTTGGGCTTTAATTGTAAAGTTGTTATAGTTCATAGGTGTGTTTGTTTATTGTTTGATTCTTTGGTATATATGAATCAATATTCTTGCCAAAGGCTGAATATGCCTTTTTGGCAGGTGTTCTATGGTATAACAAATATGTGAATGGATATGTTTTTCTTGGGGTATGAGTTATGGGGTATG
>JAQVGF010000100.1:0-5313 GCA_028696875.1 Dysgonamonadaceae bacterium | reverse complement strand
GAAATGATACTATGAATCCGCATTATAGGTCTCAATGATAAAATATACTATTATCTATTTTCCCAAAACGGAATACTTTGTCATAACAATAAATTATAATAAAATATGCTCCGGTCTGTGAATAATCATATTCTTTCAAACTGGGAAATTGATGAATACGTATTTTCTCGATTTATATCTCATGGTTCAATCAATTCGAAGAATCAACATATGCATACTCATCTTTTATTTTCAAATGGATGACGGATGTTCTATTTTCAATTTTCCCTTTTCAATTTTCAATTGAAATAAATTCACTCCATATATTTAAACCTTCTAATGCTCCTCTTGGGAGTTTTTTCAAACTCTTCTTCTTGAATTCTAAACGAAGATATTTTGCTGTATCCCGGCAATGTTTGGTTAATCTCTTTTATTATGTTTGCGAAAAAAGCATCATAATCTTTGGGTTCAATCTGGTGTTGTTCCATAGCATCCGCATCGGGAAATATAAGTGCAACCACTTTCCCGTCTTCCTCAATGGCTAATGACTCCAAAATATAAGGTGAGTTGTTCATCTTATCTTCTATCTCTTCCGGATAGATATTTTGACCTGATGAACCCAAAATTAAGTTTTTGTTGCGTCCTTTGATGAATATGAAACCATCTTTATCTATTATTCCCAGATCACCCGTCTTCATCCATCCATCGGGAAGCATTACCTCTTTAGTCGCCTCCTTATTTTTGTAATAGCCGAGCATCACATTTGTACCACGAACCAATATTTCTCCAACTTCGGTTTCTGGATTGTCAGAGTCAATCTTAATTTCCATTCGGTCAACAATTTTACCACACGATTGGCTTTTGAACTCTTTCCACGATATGTAACCTATTAATGGGCTACACTCTGTCATACCATACCCTACTGTAAATGGGAAATGAATAGACATAAGGAATTTTTCCACTTCACCATTCAATGATGCACCCCCAATTGTCATTTCACATAGTTGACCACCAAAAAAATCGATAAGCTGCTTTCTTATTTTCTTACGGACAAAAATATTGATAATAGGAACTTTAAGCAATGTTTTTACAGGTTGTTTCTCTATTGCCGGGAATATATGCCCTGTAACAATCTTTTCAATAATCAATGGAACTGCTATTACCAGTTTTGGTCTATATTTTGCAA
Source organism: Dysgonamonadaceae bacterium (assembly GCA_028696875.1). GTDB lineage: Bacteria > Bacteroidota > Bacteroidia > Bacteroidales > Dysgonomonadaceae > UBA2632. Next base: position 4,148 of record JAQVGF010000100.1, on the reverse strand, counting down.
ACTCCTCTTTAATTATTCGTGGAGAGGGTGTTTTGCCTAAAAAGTGAACATGACAACCCAATGCAATAGATTTAAGAATCTCAAATGCCAAGCCATATGTGTGAGCCATGGGCAACATGCATACAATGTCGTCTCCTCTCTGCACAAATGGAACATTTTCGTTGGCAAATTTAGTATTTGACCATACACTACGATAAGGTATCATTACCCCTTTGGGACTACTTGTTGTACCCGATGTATAGTTCAGGATGGCTAACTCATCTTTATCTTCTTTGTGCCAATCAATATCGTTTGCCGTAAAGTCTTTTGTGATTGTTTTCTTGAAGTACTCGTCGGCATTGGCGAAAAAGCTTTTCAACTTTTTAGACTTACCATGTAGAAGAGAAAAATCATCAAGCGACACAACTGTTTCTAACTGTGGCATCGACTCTAAATCTATTTTTTGATAGATTGCAGTATCTGTAAAGAACACTTTTGCATCGGAGTGATGTACAATATACTCCACACTGGCTTTATCAAACTCGTTCAAAATACTCACAACAACCGCACCAAAGCTCAATGTTCCAAAAAATGCAACAGCCCAATTTGAAGAATTTCGTCCGCATAGTGCAATCTTATCACCTTTTTGTACACCTCCGGCTTTAAAATACTCATGAAGTTTGGCTATTTGCAAAGCTAAATCTTTGTAATAGATTGTTTCACCTTCATAGTCGGTGAGAGCGGGTAATTCCCAGTTTTTGCGTATGCTTTGTTCTATTAATCCTAAGAAAGTAGATTCCATATCGTAATTGTGTTTAAGTGTAGTTATGTTTACTACAAAAATACGAATTTATTTAAGATACCAGCAATGATTCAGCACTACACTATCATAATTAACAAATCACTTGTTCGTGACTGGTATGTTGGAGATGGGTTTTTGATCAAAAAAAACTATACTATTGCGCTATTTCAGATAATCTGTTATCATCCCACTTATTTGCAGTAATGCAATTTCATTCAATTTGATATTAAATTGCGCACTCACCAGCCTCTCCTCTGCTTCAAGCAGGCTATTTTGCGCTTCGCGCAACAGAATTCCTGCTAAATCTCCTAACTTGTATCGTTCTATCGCTATTTCGTAATTTTCTCGCGCATTTTCAACATTTTCTTTCTCTAAATTAAGAAGCTCTAAATTGTTACGATAGGCTTGCCACATATTTGAAAAATTGCTCTTGAGCATCAATTGTGTTTGTTCTGTTTCAAGTTTTCTGTTTTCAATTTGTGTGCGTGCATTCTTTTGCTCTCTGCGTTTATTGAAGCCGTCAAAAATATTTATTCCAATTGTAATCCCAACATTAGGTCCCCACGTTCGCTGTTTATCAAATGTTCCCAAATCATAATTGAAATGAGAAAATCCGTATCCGGTATTTAACCGAACATACGGATAATAGTTACTTTCGATGTTTTTAAGATTAAGTTCGCTCAATAGAATATCTTTTTTAGCTAATTGTAGTAAAGTGTTTTCTGATAACACTTTGTTCCACAAAACATCTTTTGGCTGCAGCGGTTTTAAAATAATTGAAGTATCGGCTGCAATCAATGGTGTTTCTACATCGTTTACGCCCATCAGTTCGTTCAACTTGATGCGAGACGTATTCAGAGTTTCGTATTGACGAATTAGTCGCGAACTGTCCGCATTAAAATCTACCCTTGCCTGTTGTAAATCTAACCGTGAAAAAGAACCGATTTGATATCTTGCTTCCACAATACGTAGTTGTTCACCCGAAAGCTTTACAGCAGATTTCAAATTTTCCATCCGCATAGTTTCTTGCACCAAATTATAATATTCAGCAGAAAGATTTGCAATAAAACTTTCTATTGAAAACCGAGTATTCAATTCTCCAACGTTCCTTAGTTCTTTCAATTTTTTATAATTAGTTTGAGCATTGAATCCATCAAAAATGGTCCAGTTTAAATTTACACTTGTATTTAACGTTTCGGTATTATTGTTTCTGATAGATGTTGCTGCACTACCATCAGCCGGTGTTTGATTCGCATTATCGCTTTTTATGTTATATCCTGAAGTTGCGTCAATTGTAGGCAACAGTCCGGCATTGCCCCAAGAGACATTCCTGTCTGATATTTGTTGGTTGTTGCGCATTATTCTAATATCAAAATTCTGCTCCAAACCTATTCTCACACATTCATCCAAAGTAATCACCTGCCCAACAGTTGGAGAATAAAATAACAGGAGTAATCCTAAAAAACTGAAAACTCTTTTCATTAAAATCTTATTTTTATGATTCATCAGCACCTTCTTTTTGTCTTGTGGTTGAAAGAAACATATACATAGCCGGAACAATAAACAGTGTAAGTAAGGTAGAAATAAGCAATCCACCAATTACGGCAGTTCCCATTGCAATCCGTCCGTTTGCTCCTTCTCCTGTTGCCAATGCTAATGGTAGTAAACCCAAAATAGTTGATGCACTGGTCATAAGAATCGGTCGCAAACGCTGAACTGAAGCATCTTGTATTGCAGCAAGTTTATCGAGACCGGCTCCTTGACGCTGATTGGCAAATTCAACAATGAGAATACCGTTTTTAGCCACCAAGCCGATGAGCATAATAATCCCAATTTGACTGTATATGTTCATGGTAACCCCAAAAATCCACATAAACAAAAGCGCACCGGTTACAGCCAGTGGCACAGAGAACATAACAACAAACGGATCTTTAAAACTTTCGAATTGTGCTGACAAAATTAGAAATATTAAAACAAGTGCAAGCAAGAACGCAAACATTAAGCTCGAAGAGCTTTCTTTAAAGCTGCGTGATTCGCCTTCAAGAGCGGTACGAAATGTATCGTCCAAAGTTTCTTTTGCAATGCGATCCATCTCGTCGATGCTTTCGCCCAAAGAATAACCGGGTGCAAGACCTGCCGATATGGTTGCTGAATTAAATCGATTATAGCGATAGAGCTGAGGAGGTGCAACCGATTCTTCTAACTGAACCAGATTGTCCATCTGTATCATTTGTCCATCATTATTTTTTAAATAAATAGACTTTAAGTCTAACGGTGTATTTCGTTGCTGACGATTGATTTCGGCTAATATTTGATACTGTTTGCCATTCATATAAAAATATCCCAACCGTTGTCCACTCAAAGCATACTGCAATGTTTGACCAATATCGCGTGTACTTACACCCAATAGAGATGCCTTGTCTCTGTCAATCACAATTCGTGTTTCGGGTTTAGTAAACTTCAAGTTCACATCCGCCATTTGAAAATATGGACTTTCATTCACTTTTGCCATAAACAGAGGTATAAACTCTTCCAATTTTTCTAAATTAGGTGCTTGCAGAACATATTGGATGGGCATTCCGCCACGTCGCCCACCAAAAGTAGATTGTTGCTGTACAAATGCTCGTGCTGCAGTTTCAGGCCGAACGCCTTTCGATAATTCAGCGGCAATATCCATTTGGCTTCTTTGACGTTCCGTCATATCAGGCAAAGTAAGACGCACCATGCCAAACGTTCCAAATATAATAGTCATGTTAGACTCTTTTTCCGGTACCAACGAATCCACAATCATCGAAATTCGATTGGTATAATCACGTGTGTATTCGTATGTTGCTCCTTCCGGAAGCGAGGTTCGGACTGTAATTTGCGATCGATCTTCTAATGGTGCCATTTCCGAAGGAATGGAACGAAAGAAAACAAATATTAGTGCAATAGTTACTAAAAAAATGGGGAAAACTAATTTCCGATGTGTAATGAAACTTTTCAACCATTTTTCATAAGTAGAGTTTAGCTTCTCAAAGAAAGGTTCTGTTTTACGCATAAACCAGTTTTGCTTTTCACGCTTCACCAATAATTTCGATGCAAGCATAGGTGTAAATGTAAGAGCCACAAATGAAGAGATTATTACGGCGCCCGAAACAACAATACTGAATTCACGAAACAGTCTTCCCGTCATCCCTTCCAGAAAAACAATTGGAATAAACACTGCCACCAGTGTAATGGTAGTAGATACCACCGCAAAGAAAATTTCTTTTGATCCTTCAATAGCTGCTTCGCGCGGATTCATCCCTTTTTCTATCTTTTGATAGATGTTCTCGGAAACAACAATGGCATCGTCAACTACCAACCCCACAGCCAGCACAATTGC
>JAQVGF010000099.1 GCA_028696875.1 Dysgonamonadaceae bacterium | reverse complement strand
CTGCAATGTTGCGTCCGAAAAATATTTTAGAAATAGGAACCTATACAGGTTATTCCGCATTGTGTCTATCTGAAGGCGCTCCAAAAGAGGCAAAAATTGTTACCATTGAAATTGACGATGAAATGGAGGATTTTATAAGAAAGTACTTTCAAGAGTCAGAATATGGACATAAGATTGAGCTTAAAATTGGCAATGCTTTGCAATTGATAGATAATTACGATGATAATTATTTTGATTTAATTTTTATGGATGCCGACAAAAGAGAATATTGCGCATATTATGAAAAAGCATTCAATAAATTAAGGAAGAACGGAATAATTTTAGCAGATAATACATTGTGGAGCGGAAAAGTGGTGGATGAAGAGTTTCAAAACGATGAGCAAACACGCGGTGTTATGGAATTTAATAATCACATCAAAGAAGACAACAGAATAGAAAAAGTAATCTTACCTATCCGTGACGGATTGACAATAATACGTAAGAAATAAATATTTTGATTATGGAATCAAACAGACTACAAAAAATAAATCGATTAATCCTGAAAGAATTGAGCGAGATATTTTTACTTGAAACAAAAAAGATGCCCGGAGTACTTATTTCGGTAACACAGGTACGCGTAACTCCCGATTTGGGTGTTGCACATGCCCATTTGAGCTTTTTCCCTTCGGGAAAAGCAAACGAGCTGCTTGAAAACATCAATGGTAATATTAAAACACTACGCTTTGAACTTGGTAAACGAATAGGTCAACAATTGCGCGTGGTGCCAAATTTGATGTTTTATTTAGATGACTCTTTAGATTATATGGAGAACATAGACAATTTGCTGAAAAAAGATTAACTTGCTTTGAACCTACCTTTATTTATAGCTCGGCGGTATCTTTTCTCTAAAAAATCGCACAACGCAATTAACGTGATATCGCTTGTGTCGGTGTGCGGTATTGCCGTTGCAACAATGGCTATGGTTACTGCTTTGTCCGTTTTCAACGGATTTGGCACTCTTATCGAAACCACATTTAGTGCTTTCGATCCCGAGTTGAAAATTACTCCGGTTAAAGGCAAAGTTTTCGATTATCATACTGCTGCATTTAATAAAGCATTGCAAAATTCGGATATCGATTTTATTTCTGAATCGTTAGAAGATAATGTACTGTTTCGTTTCAATGATCGTCAAGTTCCGGTACTTTTAAAAGGAGTTTCCGAAGATTTTAAATACTTGACACAAATGGATCGATTAATAATTGATGGAGCTTTTCGTTTGCGAGAAGATGTAGTTGATTATGCTACTGTTGGCTCAGGTTTAGCTTACACGTTGGGCGTTCGTCCCGGATATGTTGATCCGATAGAGATATTTGTGCCGAGGCGAGATGTGCAGGTAAATCTGGCAAACCCTTCAGCTGCATTCTCTCAGGCGACAGTTCAGGTGGGAGGAGTTTTCAATTTAAATCAACCTCAGTTTGATGAACAGATGGCTATTGTGCCCATTGAGCTTGCTCGATCATTGTTTCGTTATTCCAACGAAGTTTCTTCGTTAGACATTAAGCTAAAAGAGGGCGTATCGGTTCAAAAAGCGAAAAAAGTAATCAGCCAGATTATTGGCAATGACTATCTTGTAGAAGATAGATTTGAACAACAAAAGGAATCGTATCAGATGTTGCAAATTGAAAAATGGGTCACGTTTTTCATTCTCTCTTTTATATTAATAATTGCTGCATTTAATGTTGTAGGACCTCTATCTATCCTTATTATCGAAAAAAAGAATGACATTAGAATCTTGAAAAGTATGGGAGCTAACAATAAAACAATTTCCAGAATTTTTCTTTTGGAAGGATGGCTAATTTCTTTTTCCGGTATCGTTTCCGGTATAATTTTAGGAGTGGGAATAAGTTTTCTGCAACAGAAGTTTGGACTTTTAAAACTTGGTGGAACGCCGGGTGCTTACATGGTAGATGCTTATCCTGTTATTGTGAAATTTACGGATGTATTTCTCACATTTTTAATTGTCTGCATTATATCATTTTCTACGATAGTTTATCCCATACACAATCTTAAAAAACAGCTAAGTCTGCAAGCTTTCAATTAAAGTTCTGACACTCGATTTAAAGATTATTTGATATAAATCACTTATCGTTCTCCTTTATCTCTTCAAACTCTACATCTTCGGCTGCACTTGTTTCAAATTCTTTTTTCTTGTAGCTTATGATTCGGTCGCTTTGTGTAATCGGTTCCTGAGCTGATTGATTTTGCTGAGATTTTTTCCTTCCTCTGAAAATTAAACGCACAATAAGCCGCATGGTCGAAGCTCCAAGAAGCATCGATAACAAAAAGAAAATTCCCAGAAGAAATATGATAAATTTTAAAATGGCACCCATATTTTGTTGTTTAAGAAGTCAAAGATAAGGAATACTTTAAACAGTTACTTTCGATTTTAGTTATTTAACGGATTTTTTCGCTTGCTTTGAAGATAGAAGTGAAATAGCGATGTAAACTAAAATTGTTCCCGCAAATCCGGTTATTCCCCAAAAAGATAGAAAAATTACTGCGCAAATTATAAGAAAGATAGGTTTTAGATTTTCTTTTAATTTAAAATTTTTCAACTTGAACGAAAACATCGGTATTTCTGACACCATCATTAAAGATAAGAGTATGATTAACGCAAGCGTAAGATACAAAATAAATTCATTTTCAATGGATATATTATAAGTTCCATACACATAGCTAATCCAAAAAAGAGCATTTGCTGGAGTGGGCAATCCTAAAAAAGAGGTTGTTTGTCGTTCATCAATATTAAATTTTGCAAGGCGAAGCGCAGAAAAAACAGGAATTATAAATGCAAAGTAGGGGAGATAAGGTTGCAAAACGGTTAATGAATCAGGATAAATTGCATAATTACGCAATAGAACAAACACCGCTACTGAAGGAGCAACTCCAAAACTTACAACGTCTGCCAACGAGTCTAACTCTTTTCCAATTTTTGACGGTGCATTTAAGAGACGTGCCGTCATTCCATCGAAAAAATCGAATAGTGCTGCCAATAGAACCCAGAAAACTACCCAAAAGAAAGCACCTTGAAAAGCCATTACAATTGCTATACATCCCGAAAAAAGATTCAGTGATGTGATGGTGTTAGGAATATGCTTTTTCATTGTTTTTGTTTTTCAGATTTGTTAAGCCTGTCTATAAATTTGTTGAGAAATAAAAACCGTTTATTTTTTCGTAGCTAAATTTGCAATAAATGTTTTGTTGGCTCTCACTTCTTCTCCTATTTCCACTAATATTTCGCTGTTTAAAGGCAGAAAAATATCCATTCGCGAACCGAATTTGATGAAACCTAACGGATCGCCAATGTAGCAAATTTGTGACGCTTTAACGTAAGTGACAATTCTACGAGCCATGGCTCCGGCAATTTGCCGCGAAAGTATTTTATGTCCATCGGGTGTTTCAATCACAATGGTAGAACGTTCGTTCTCGGTGCTCGATTTTGGGAGGTATGCGGCCATGTATCTTCCTTTTTTATGCGATACATGGATAATCTTCCCCGTTACGGGAATCCAGTTAGAATGCGCATTAAAAATAGACATAAAGATCGATATTTTCATGCATTCCGCATTTAGATATTCATCCTCATAGACTTTTTCAAGTGCAACTACTTTTCCATCGGTCGGTGCATTTACGCGACCCAATAATTGCCCGGAGTAGATCCGATTCGGTGAACGAAAAAAGTTGAGTAGGAAAAGATATATTACCACTGTTACAACAAAAATGAAATAACTAAAAAAGTTTTTCGGCAAAAAGTAAAACATCACCATATTTATTGCAATACTTATCAATAATGTAAATGACAATGTTTTTCTACCTTCTTTATGAATTCTCATTTTTTATAAATTAATGTGTCTATTGTTCAAAATTCTCCAGTTTATGAATACCATTTTTGAGGAACACTCGTTGAATCTTCTTCTAACTCCTCTTGCCTCAATTGTTCGGGAATGTATTTCTCCCATATATCTCTATCCAAATAAGGAACAATGATTGGGACAACTACTTGTACCCGTGAATAAAAAAAAGTTTCTGTTTTTATCTTTTTTGTAATCACCTCTTCCTCCGGATCTAATATAATAGCCAAATTGAGCAAAATACTTAATATTACCATGGTACTTCCAACACTAATAATTGCACCTAATATTTTGTTTAAAAAACTGATGTGGAGTGTATCGAATAAACCATGCAACATTTTACCAATAAGATTTACTCCAAATACAATAACAACAAATGCCAGAATATAGGATATAACTCCGGCAGCATTTACTGATATGTGTATGGTGTTTAATAAAAAGGGCAATATTATTTTCGCTACTTTGCCAGCAAAAATTGCACCAATAATTATAGCTGCAAGCCTGGCAAGTTGCATCACAAGTCCTTTTTGCACTCCTCTAACGAAGCTTGCTAAAAGAATAAGTGAGACAATTATATCAAACCAACTCATCATCTTTTCCGAGTTTAATTTTTTCAACTTCTATTGTCTCTTTTAAAAACGCAGAAGCTATATCTTTGAATTTCTCTGCAGAATCTGTTGTGTAGTATAGGCGTTTTCCATTTTTTGAACAAATTGAGTCCATTTCAGGATGTCGATTCATGTAATCTTTTAATGATTCTGCTATGTATTTACCTTGTGAGATTACTGTTATGTTGTCTGGAATATATTGTTTTATTTTTTTTAAAAGCAATGGATAATGAGTGCAGCCTAAAATAATTGTATCAATTTTATTATCTTTTTCCAAAATTTTAGTCAGATGTTGTTTCACAAAATAATCTGCACCCGGTTTGTCGTATTCTAAGTTTTCCACCAAAGGAACCCACATGGGACACGCCTCAGAGGTAAGTTTCAGATGCGGATGAAGATTATTCATTTCCTCTTCATACAATTTTGACTTAATGGTAGCCTCAGTTCCCAAAACTGCTACATGTCCATTTTTCGATAGGCTGGCAATTGCAATTGCAGTTGGGCGTATAACGCCCAATAGACGTTTGTGTGGATCTATTGTGGGTAAATATTGTTGTTGGAGTCTTCTTAATGCTTTTGCAGATGCTGTATTACAAGCTATAATAACAAGTTGACAACCTTGCGCAAAAAACCATTTTACGGCTTGAAGCGTAAAATCGCATATTAAATCGTACGATTTATTACCGTAAGGAGCTCTGGCATTATCTCCCAAATAAATGTAATCGTATTGAGGCATCAATTCTTTAATTTCGGATAAGATAGTTAAACCACCATATCCGGAATCAAATACACCAATTGGACCAGGTTTTAAATTAGTATTGATTGCCACTTTTTTTATGAAAATATAGACTTTACTTTTTCTATTGTCTGCCAGAAAACCACTATTTTTTGAGGCTTTGATGAGAAAAGGTCAAAAAACGAAGTCTGTTCCGCTTTAACGGAAGCTTTCGAATTTCTTAAACCCTAAGGGGGGTTTCCTTTGGGTAGATGCTCCTTTCTTTGTTAACTCTGTAAAAATAAGAGTTACGTGTTACATTGAGCTTGTCGAAATGCATTGTTTGCTCTTTTCTTGCAAAAACTATCTAACTCCTAATTTGGATTTTACTAATTGATTGGCATCAACTGCATTTGGGGAAACAAAGACAATTCCCGGGTCATCTAAATCGTAGATAACCGTAAAGTTTTGCTCAATACCAACTGCTTTTATTGCATCTTTTACTTTCTCTTTTATGGGTTCAAGAAGTTGTTGCTCGTGCTCTTCTATATCTTGCTGTGCAAGTTTGGTGAAGTTTTGTATCCGGTTTTCTAAATCGGTTAGCTCCTGCATTCTTCTTAATTTAATGCTTTCTGCCAAAGTTCCTTGGTAGGTAATAAAATCGGAATACTTCTTGTTGTATTCGTTTTGCATTATCTGAAGCTCTTTCTTATAGTTTTCGCTGAGGGTGTTTAATCTTTCGGTTGCAGATGTTTTATCGGGCAATGAATTTATAATCTCATGTGTGTTTACATAAGCAACACTATTTTGTGCGTTCAAGGTGCTTACACACATAACTGTTGCAAGAACCATTATTGTTAAAAAAAATCTTTTTGCCATAATCAACGTCTCCTTTTATTATTAATGTAAGTAGTGTCTCTCAGAAAACCTTTTGTGTTGAGTATTTGCTCTTTTTTGCAAAGACTATTTTATAATGTTTTCTTAACCTCCACTTCTTCGTATGCTTCTATAATGTCACCTACTTTTATATCGTTAAAGTTACGAATATTCAACCCACATTCGTAGCCTGAGGCTACTTCTCGCACATCTTCTTTAAATCGTTTCAACGATTCAAGTTCGCCAGTATAAATAACTATACCGTCACGAATTAATCTTACCTTGTTAGAACGTTTCACTTTGCCATCACGTACCATACATCCGGCAATTGTTCCCACTTTTGTAATTTTGAATGTTTCCAGAACTTCAATGTTGGCTGTTATTTCTTCTCTAATTTCAGGCGATAACATACCTTCCATAGCTGCCGTAACTTCCTCAATTGCATCGTAAATTACAGAATATAAACGTATATCAACACCTTGTTGTTCTGCTTCTTTTCGTGCTGTAAGCGATGGGCGTACCTGGAAACCGATAATTATACCATTTGAAGCAGCAGCCAGAGTAATATCCGATTCGGAAATTTGACCTACCGCTTTGTGAATCACATTTACTTGTATCTCAGGAGTCGACAAACGAATTAGTGAATCTGAAAGAGCTTCAACTGATCCGTCTACGTCGCCTTTTACAATGATATTCAGTTCCTGGAAATTACCAATTGCAATTCGACGTCCAATATCATCTAATGTAAGAATTTTTTGGGTACGAATGGATTGCTCTCTTTGCAATTGCTCGCGTTTGTTTGCGATGGAACGAGCTTCTTGCTCACTCTCAATCACATGGAATATATCACCGGCTTGAGGGGCACCGTTCAATCCTAAAATTAAAGCAGGTTCTGCCGGACAGGCTTTTTCAATGTTTTGATTCCGTTCGTTATACATTGCTTTTATACGTCCAAAATAAGCACCGGCCAAAACAACATCTCCCACCTTTAATGTTCCGTTTTGAACCAAAACGGTTGAAACGTATCCGCGACCTTTATCTAACGAAGATTCAATTACTGAACCAAACCCATTTCTATCCGGGTTTGCTTTTAGTTCAAGCAATTCCGCTTCTAATTGAACTTTTTCTAATAACTCTGCAACGCCGGTACCTTGTTTAGCTGAAATGTCTTGCGATTGATATTTTCCTCCCCAGTCTTCAACCAGGTAGTTCATATTGGCAAGTTCTTCTTTCACTTTTTCAGGATTAGCTCCCGGTTTATCAATTTTATTAATTGCAAAAACAATGGGAACGCCCGCTGCACTTGCGTGATTGATAGCTTCAACAGTTTGAGGCATCACATTATCATCGGCTGCAACTATAATAATTGCCACGTCCGTAACTTTTGCACCACGTGCACGCATGGCAGTAAATGCCTCATGTCCAGGTGTATCGAGGAATGTAATTTTCTTTCCGCTCTTCAGCGTTACGTGATATGCCCCAATATGTTGGGTAATGCCACCTGCTTCACCTGCAATAACGTTTGTGTTGCGAATACTGTCAAGTAGCGAAGTTTTACCGTGGTCAACGTGTCCCATCACTGTTACAATGGGTGAACGAGGAATTAAATCTTTTTCTTCATCCTCTTCTTGCGTAATTGCTTCAATAACATCGGCACTAACATATTTCGTTTTAAATCCGAATTCATCAGCTACTATGTCAATTGTCTCTGCATCCAGACGTTGATTGATAGCCACCATAACGCCGATGCTCATACATGTAGATATAACATCAGTAACAGGCACATCCATCATATTTGCCAGATCGTTTGCCGTCACAAACTCAGTAAGCTGCAATGTGCGGCTTTCCTTTTCTTGTTGCTTAATTTCGTCCTGTT